>VMES01000038.1 GCA_007375655.1 Parcubacteria group bacterium Greene0416_79
CTCCCTGCGCGGAGCGCAGGGTGTCTGCCATTCGTGTGCGCTATTCGTTAAGCGTATCTACTATGAGCACTCTTCCAGTCCCTTTTTCCTGAACAATAGCTGGAATCAGTCCACCGCACTTATTGAAGTCAGGAACTCTGACAATCATGGCGGCGACTTTTTGCGCCATGTTGAGGTCGTTGGTTTTCTGCCACTTTTCGGCTACTGCCCGCTTCCCAGTACGGGATTTTTCTTTCGGTATTTTTCCATTCTTTTGCCTTTCTCTTAGTGTTCACCACTTTTTGATGACCTTTGAAACTGGCATCTGAATCAAGTCCTCCGCGCCATGCTCAAACAAACGTGGAATGAGTTGATTGAGCTCTGATATGCGCACTGCAGCCCCGACAGAGAAATACCTCCCGCCGGAGAGCGATGTGATGGTCGGTGTCTTGAGCGCGGGAAGCTGTTGCAACAGCCTGTCTTTCCTTTCAGCTGACACATTCATTATGAGAAACACCCTCGCACGAGCTTCAAGCGTTCCTGTAAGGAGATGCTTGAGTGTCATGATCTCGTTTAATCTGGGGCCGTTGTATATCTCGTCCTCGCCGGTAGCGAGTTTCCCGTGAGTATGATGTGCATCCATGTTGGCTATAAGCGTGGTGCATGTCGTAAGCAGTTCTGCAATGACTTTCAAGCCGTTCGCCGTAAGGCTCGCTCCCGTATCGGTCAGGCAAACCCCATACCGATAATCTCCGGGGATGTGAGCTTCCGTGCCTCCGTAGGAGAACCGGATGTCAATGGACTGGTGCAAAGCGAAAGCCCGTCTGGTAATGTTGGGATATTCGCTTAGCACCACCGACCCACCTTCAACTTGTTCAATCGCTTTAGCCGGATCCTCGGTGGAAGCAACCAGAACCACTTTTGCCGCTCCGTTTGAAGCGCCGCGCCCGTACGGAAGTTCTGCGACCCGAACAACAGAAGCTTCACTTTCTTCCACACAATCCAATCCGCAAATCCCTACATCATAGGTGCCTTGTGCAACCAAACGGGGAATGTGTTGCGGCCGCATGAAGGTCGCTTGTGAGATAAGCGGGTTATCGATGCGCGCCGCGTGCCTACGTTGGCTTTTGCAGATGTTCAAGTTCGCTTCCTCAAAGAGGCTCAATGTTCCCTCTTCCAAACTGCCGTTCGGCAGTGCGACTTTAAGTCCAACTGATTTTTGATTTTCTGCCATATTTATTTCTTCTTGATTTTTGGTTTTGCTATCAAAATGTCAATGTACACTCGTACAAAGAACAATTTTTCGTTCATCCGCAAGCGCGGCAACGAAAACGGGCTCATTCAAGAGCCCGTTTGTGTGTACGCTGATTGAAATAGATTCGTCCCTAGCACCACCTCATATGGCAACGAGCACCGCAAACACAGACCGACTCTTGAGTTTCGGCTCCATGATGATGCGCGTTATTAAATTGTGATTGTCTGTTCTTCATACTGCTATCCTCTGTGTCCGCTACTCTTTACTTGGGTAAAGCGTAGCGGACGAGAAAATATAAGTCCGCCCGAGCTGTCCTGCTATCGCTCCTTTTTCCATCGGGCGATGGCGAGGCGATAACCACCCTTTCCGTACTTGTACCACTTCTTCACTCGCGCAATGGTGCGCGAACTTAAGCCGGTGGCTTCTTCAATCGCGGCGTAATGCGTGCTTCCCGCGATAGCCCGTGCCGCGTAAAACCGATTGCCAAACTCAATAATCTCTGATTCGGTCAGCAAATCCCGCAAGAAGGCCTTCATTTTCCTGCTGTCTCTCATAGAGAGAAACGCCAGCGCCAGTGTGTCGGTATCGTTTCCATCCCATGATGCCCTTGTTTTTCGCCGTTTTCTCGCCATAGTACGGTTTTAGTAGGTAGTATCACTACCGGAGCGACTTTACCCAAGTAAAGAGTAGCAAACCGCCCGTTTGGTGTCAATAACCTGTATGCGTCCACCACTTTACTTGGATAAAGAGGAGCGCTGGGGTGCGGGATGAGGAAGATAGAGAATCGGAAATCGGTCAAAACTCGCGCGAGTCGCCTTCTTTGAGGACTTCAAACGCGATGCCCGCAGCTTTGAGAAGCGTTTGCGACATGCCATGGAACGGGCCGAATATCTTGAGCATGCCGTCATGGACAGGAAAACATATCTTCGGTTTTATCAGTTTCGCGTAATCAATCGCCTCGGAAATCTTCATCCACGACCCCGCCACCGGAAGCGCGAGAATCGGAACTGGTTTGCCGGGATTGTAAAATGCATCACCGGAGTAGAAAAAGCGGTTTGCAAAGAAATATCCGGTGTTCTGCACCTGTCCGAACTCCTCGTAAATCACGGCGTGCTTTTCGCCGCATCCTTCCACCGAAACGCCACCGAAGCTCCCCGACTGTCCATGTTCCAAAATCTCGTGCGCAATCCCCTCTTGCGTGAGAAGCGCGCCGACTCCTCGGTTTGTCACCACTCGCGCTCTTGGATTATTCGCGAGAACTTTTTTGAGCGACTCCAGATGAAAGTGGTCCTGATGCTCGTGCGTGATGAAAATGTAGTCAATTCCCTTCTCCTCACTCTGTAATGTACTCCACGCCCCGGGGTCGGTCATAATCCGCACCCCGTTTTCCTCAATAACCAAACAGCAATGCCCGAGCTTGGTGATTTTCATATCTAAATTTTAACATAAAGATTAACTAACCTCACCACGAAGATTCTTCTTGATTTCCTTTTCAAGGAGAACACGAAGAAAGTGCGCATCTCCGTGCGAAACGTGCGCCTTGTACGACTGAAGTTCAGCCATATTCGCCCCACTCGCAACCTTCCGCAATCAAACAGCAATGTCCGAGTTTGGTAATCTTCATACACTCCATTGTATCACTCGCGAGGGGCGCGGAGCGGCAACGCCAAGAGCGCTACGCATAACATCTATGAAAAAGAAAACCGTAACTATATTTCTCCCTCCACCCTCTACTGTGTAATCTCCAAGAAGATTTTTATTCCTATATTCCCCAGAATATAGGAATAAGAGGTTCCCGTGGTTGGGTACTGCACACCACAAGATTAAGGCGCCAAAGATTTGAGAAATTTCTTGAACTCCGCTTTCGTCTCCGCATGCGTGAGCCCGAACCGAACCGTTGCCTTGAGAAATCCGATCTTGCTTCCGCAGTCAAGCCACTCCCCCTCAAGAAGGCGCCCGTAGAGCTTCTCGCCCCTCTGTGCCATTGCCGTAAATGCGTCCGCGAGCCGAAGCTCACCAGAAAAATCTCCCGCGGTCCGCAACTCTTCAAGCGTACGAATGACTTCCGGCGTAATGAGGTACTTGCCGGGCGCCACGATGCACGAGGGGGCCTCGGAGACCTTCGGCTTCTCAACGAACCGCTCTATGAGCCAATCCCGCTTGCCTACCTTCTTGCCGCCGATGACGCCGAAGTGCACGACATCCTTCTTCGGAACCTCGGCGAGTCCGAGAATGGGCGTCTGGTACTCTTCGTACGCCGCGAGAAGCTGTGCAATTGCCGGCACCGTACTCTCGTAAATACAGTCGCCGAAGAGCACCGCCACTGGCTCGTCTCCGATGAGGTGGGCGGCGGCCAGGATCGCATCCCCGTCTCCGCGCGGGTACTTCTGGCGGACATAGACGAACCGCGCAAGGTTAGAGATGTCGCGCACGAGCTTCGCGGCCTCCGTCTTCCCTTCTTCTTCAAGCGTGCGCTCAAGCCCTGGCGCGACATCAAAGTGGTCCTCTATGGTGCGTTTTCCCCGCCCGGTCACGAAGATGATGTCGGTAATGCCGGTCGCCGACGCTTCCTCAACGAGGTACTGCACCGCGGGCTTGTCCACGATGGGAAGCATTTCCTTCGGCTCCGCCTTGGTCGCCGGAAGAAAGCGGGTGCCAAGCCCCGCCACGGGAATAATGGCTTTGGTAATCTTTCGCATGATTAAACTATAATGCGAATGCCACAAAGGAGTATGCGAATACCGCGAAATACAGGTCTTTATCCTAGCATATCTTTAATAATCTGTTTCGTCTGCTCCGGTCCCGTCACTGCAACAACCGAAATGCCCGTCGCGATGACGGGGTGGTCGTTGCCGCCTTCACCCACATCATCGCCGACAAATGCCATCGCGGTTCGCGGTACGCCGAGGTGCTTCTCCATCTGGTAAATGCCATACGCCTTGTCTATCCCCTTGCGCGTTACGTCAATGGAGCTCGTGCCGCCGGTGCGAATCTCAAACTCCGGAATAAGGCGCGCGAGTACGCCGATCATCTTGAGCCGTTTCTTCCGGTCAGGATCCCACGCGCTTTTTATCGGAAGCGGCGCGGAGGAACCGTGCGCGGCAAAAGTAATCTGCGTTTCGCGATCCTCAATGAGCACGCCGTAGAGGGTCTCCGGTTTCTTGAAGCCGACCTCACGAAACATCGCCTCAAACGCTCCGAAGATGCGGGCCTTCTCCTCGGGGGAGAGAACTTCGGTGTAGACATTCTCCCACCTCGCCCCGTTATGCCGATAGAATGCCGAGCCGCAGGTGGGAAAGAGAAAGAGATTCGGGAGGTTACCTTCGGTGAGCTTCGGGACGAACTGTCTTTGAAACTGCGCGAACGACCCGCCGGAGATGACCGAGACCTTCTTCACCTTGA
>VMES01000039.1 GCA_007375655.1 Parcubacteria group bacterium Greene0416_79
TACCGGAACGGGAAAGCCGCGGCGATGCAGTTTCTTGTCGGCCAAGGCATGAAGGCGACACGCGGCTCCGGGAATCCTGAAGTGCTCAGGGAACTCCTTACGGCGGCGCTGCGATAATTCTTTTGCCGCGTCTGTGGTTCCTGAGATACTGTATTTCACAGATTTTTCGCTCACTTCTCGGCAAGCCGAGGGAGAATGAAAAGCTGTCAAGGCGCAGAAATAATTGCAGGCCATTCTTTCTGACCTGTCAAGTGCTCGTGGCGCTGGCAGAAGATGTTGTGTGCGAGAATCTTCCGCGCGCCAGAAAGTTCTTACTCAAAAGCTCGCGATGAGTTTCTTTTCTTTTCTCGTCTGGACCATGCCTCCAGATGAGAGAGGTGAAACAGGAATGATTTTTGGCATGAAACATTCCACTGAGCGCGACCCTTTTCGGGTCTCGCTCTTTTTCGCTTCCGAGATCTGGGAATTTTTTGTGCGCTCGGATTTTAGTGTCTGCTTCTGTTCTCCTTGACCCGCATGAAACATTGCGCCAATGGCGGCGCCTGCAGCCGCTGTTCCGCACTCTTGCCTTATCCGCAGTACTTTTTCCGCTTTTTCTGCCGGCACAGGTCCTTTGGACAATGAGCCAGTGAAAAGATGAAGCGTGCGTCAACTATGTCTTGACTGTCGTGCTCCGGAGGGTATTCACCTATTGACTAGAACATTCTCGGCTTGCCGAGTTCTCGCGGCTATCCCCATTATGAAGGGGGAGTCAGACAACCCACTCGTATAATTTGGGTGTCCTTTATCGTGTCCTTGAGCGTGTCCTTTAGGATCTATCGCTCTCGCTACAGATCTATGAGTCACGAGCCTTTTATAGAGGGGAAGAAGTTTATCTCGGCTAGCCGAGCCGCGGAGATTTCCGGTTTTGTGCCTGATTATATCGGACAGCTCTGCCGAGGCGGTAAGCTCATCTGCAATAGGGTTGGGCGGTCCTGGTTTGTCTCTGAAGAGTCAGTCCTTTCCTATGTCGCGCAGAATCTTAATCTAAGGCCGGAGAAGGCATCGCATCTCAGTGGCGAGCAATGGAGAGCGCGGAAGGCAGGACAAGTTGAGCATCGCGCGGCGCGTCCGATTGAAGACGGAGGAGAGACATTGATGTCTCTCAAAACGGCCGATGCCGCGACACTCCCTGCAACGTTAACTGGTTTGCCCAGCCGCCTATTTCTTGGAAAGGTTGTGACCCTTGCGTTGTCCGCGGCGGTTGTCTTTGGCGGCTACTCGTTTGCGCAGAGTGAGTATCCCGCTCGCCTTGCCGGCACCGCTCGCGCCACTGCTTTTGATATTGCGGGAAGTGTTGTCGCGGGAACGAGCCGTTTGGGAGAGGAGTCCACGCAGTTGGCCGAGGATTCTGTTCTTGCGCTCTCGCGCGTCGCGCTTCTCCTCACCCGTCAGGCCGCACAGGGAGCGGAAGCGGTCCGCGATGCAGTAGTGCAATTTGCTTTAGCGTTCCGCGAGGACCCGCAGAGGGCGTTTCGAAACGCTACCGGCACCATGCGCGCATCGCTCGCGCGCGGTATTCATGCAGGTGTCGCGTACGGACATCTTGTCTTTGAACGGGCAAAAGGGGATGCGGCGTTTGCCTCTTTGCAACTCCACTCCAACCTCCTCGGTCTTTCACTTTCTTTTATTGATGCGCCGGCGTCACTCCGCTTCTCTGCGGTACGGCTTGCGCAAGATACCGGCGCATACTTCCGCGCTCTGTCAGAGAGAGGCGAGGCGCTTCTCTCGCACATCGTGGCGGGCGTGACCGCCGTGGTTTTGGATTTCTCGCGAGAAGCGGCGGAAGCACGCGGCGCCGCCGGCTCGTTTGCGGCGGCTGCGTCCGCTTCATTTACGGAGAGTATCCGAGGCGCGCTTCTGAATCTAGCTCTTTCCACCAATCGCGTGATTGATGGGGCGGTTGAGACCATTCAATCCATACCCGGCACCGCGCGCGCCGGATTGAAAAAACTTTTCGTGCTTCGTGAATCGGCGCCGACTTCTCCACTGCAAGGAACCGAAGAGAATGCGTTGACAGTAAAAGAAGAGATACTTTCTGTACCTTCAACGCAGGCGGTTACGCCCGAGTCGGTCTCGCCTTCCGCCGCCGCCCATACTGCGTTACAGCCACCTCCTCCTCCGAGTGTCGTTCCTTCAACCCCACCGGTTATTACGGAACGTATCATTGAGCGGATTGCTCCGGCCGAGGTCATCTCGCGTGTTGAAGTTGAAGAGAAGCTCGCGGCGCTTCGCACTCGCCTCGCGCAAGATATTGCCTCGGTGCGTACCACAACTGCGCAAGTTCAGAGTGCGACTGCCGCGAACACGACCTACATAAACAATGTGTACAACACAGTCGCTGGCACCAACAACCTTGACCAAATCGGAGATGTTAAATTGACCAATCCCTCAATCACAAACGGAACTATTACCAACACGAATGTTACCAACATTAATGGCACCTTTTCGTCTCTCTCCGGCAGCGGGATCACGCTCACGGGAGCGCTCACGAGCTACGGCGCGTCTGAAGGTCCGTATTTCACCGCCACGTCCACGACCGCCACCTCTACCTTTTCGGGAGGACTCTATGTCGGTTCTTTGGGAGTCGGCACCACGTCTCCTGCAGAACAGTTCTCTGTGGCGAATCGCCTCTTCGTGGGCGGCGCCGGCACTTCCACCATAGAGAATAATTTGCAAGTCCGCGGCACGCTTAGCATCGGAACCGGTACTTTGTATCTGACAGGTTCAAGTCTTTCGTCTACGGACGGTTCGATTTCCCTTTCTTCAGGTTCCGCCACTTCAACTTTTTCAAACGGATTTGCGGTGCAAACTGATAAGCTGATTGTCCAGCAGACCACTGGCCGTGTCGGCATCGGCACCACGACTCCTAGTCGCACCCTGTCGGTGCAGGGGAGTGCCCTCCTCTCGGGAGACCTCTCCGCGGCGGCGATTATCGCCACCTCTACCCTGACGGTCTCGGGTTCCTCTTCTTTTACCTATGCTTCAACAACGGCTCTTTCTTCAACCGGCGGCGCATGGTTTGCGACCAGCGGAGGCAGCGTGGGCATCGGCACCACGACCCCGTGGGGACTTCTCTCAGTCAATCCAAACGGCATCACGGGACCGTCGTTCGTTGTCGGAAGCTCCACGCAGTGCGTTACGGGCGATACTCGTCTTCGCCGAAGACGGCGAAAGCCGCGCGGACAGACGCGCCTGCCTGCCGGCAAGGCAGGGACTAAACGCGGACGAACACAGAAAGATGACGACGAATATGAATATGACGAAGTCGCCATTACCGATATTGAGGCGGGCGATGAAGTGCAGTCATTAGATACCAAGACCGGCGCGCTTGTCTGGAGCAAGGTCAAGCAGGTGGCTTTCATGGGGCATAAACCCATCTTCAAACTCACCACCGCTTCGGGCAAAACTATCCGCACCACGGGCAATCATCCGTATTTGGTGTTGTCAAAAGGTTCCTATAAAAAGCCAACACCAGCCCAAAATGGGCGGGTATGGGAGAAAAGTGTTTCTATAGTAGCAAATGCTAGACAAAAATTAAAGTACCGTGTTGGAGTATTTATTGACGGAGGTAATTTGTACCACACCGCCAAGAGAAGCGAGTGGCGCGTAGATTTTTCGAAACTGAAAGATTTGTTTTCAAAGTCCGCTGATTTGGCGTTTATACATTATCATGTCGTTGTTCCGCGCGAGAGCGATGAAACATATGCAGGTTCTCTTTCCCACATACGGATTGCAAGAAAGACATTTACCGTCAAAGAGAAGTTGATGAAATATATTTGGGACGAAGTGGAAAAGAAAGAAATAAAGAAAGGCGATGTAGATGTTGACCTTGCGGTTGATGTCATAGATTCGCTTTCTAAAATAGATGTAGCCGTTATTGTAAGTGGAGACAGTGATTATTTGGCTGTCAAAAGATATGCCGAAAAATACAACAAGCCGGTTATATTTGTGGGATACCAGCGAAATATGGCTTGGGAACTTCGTCTCAAGAGTCACATTTTCTTTGAACTCATTCGTGGATTCATTGAATATGGAGTAAAAACAAACTCCGACCTTTCGGCCGGAGCGACGTTAACATCTTCCATTATACATAAGGCCATTTGGGAGTCAAGTAATCCTGTGGACAAAGAAAAAGGCCCCATAGGGGGCCATCACGACCGGCTTTCACCGGCACTGCCTATCCTAGCGCAAGTGCACCCGTTCGTCAATGGTGGGGTGTGGACAAAGACCGAGGATTTGAAAGAGGGTACTATGATTGCCGTAAAAGGTTTGAATAATAAGCCGCTCTACGAGCGAGTTATGAATATTGAGAAACTTCCTGCCGAAGATGTCTTTGACATTGAGATTGAAGGGACGCACAACTTTATCGGCAACGATATCGTTGCGCACAACAACGCATTCATGGTGCACAATGGCGGCAATGTGGGCATCGGGACGACTTCTCCTTCCTCTCTGTTAAGCGTCCACGGCAACGCCCTCATCTCAGGCACCCTCTCTACGGCTGGCCTCATCGCCACTTCTTCCACCATCACCTTCTCTGGCCTGGGCACCTCTCTCCTCGCC
>VMES01000040.1 GCA_007375655.1 Parcubacteria group bacterium Greene0416_79
ATACGAATTCCTTGTTCGCATTCGTACTATTCGTTTCATTAGTACAATTCGTATATTAGTATCTGTTATTTGCATGGACTCTTTTCACAAGCTCGCCGACCTGTTTCGCGAGTTCCCCGGCATAGGTCCTCGGCAGGCAAAACGGTTCGTCTACTTTCTCCTTGCGCGGGACAGCACATTTCTTAGTGAATTGGTACGGCGCATCGGGACGCTTCAGAGCGATATCGCAGAGTGTGGCTCCTGCCGCCGTTTCTTCCAAAAACGCGGGAGCCCGCTCTGCGCCGCCTGCGCCGACCCGAACCGAAGCGACGCGGAACTCATAGTCGTTGCCAAAGACACTGACCTTGACGCGATAGAAAAGAGCGGGAGCTTCTCCGGGCGATACTTCGTGCTCGGCGGCACGATTCCCTTGCTTGAGAAGAAATCCTCACAGAAAATTCGGAGCAAGGAACTTATTCAGCTGACGGAGAAAAAGGCAAAGGCAGGAACTCTTCACGAGATTATTCTTGCGCTCTCGGCAAATCCCGATGGAGAACATACGGCAGACGAGCTTCGAAAGATGCTCTCCCCCATTGCAAAACAATACTCGCTCACCATCGCCACGCTCGGTCGCGGACTCTCTACAGGGAGCGAGCTTGAGTACGCTGACTCAGAGACCATCAGGAGCGCCCTCAGAAACCGCTCCAAATAATCATGAACACTGGCTCGTCATTTGCCATCGCGTGAATACCCCAACTAGTCCACTCTTTCAATCTTCACCTTCATGTATGGCTGGCGGTGGCCGCGGAGCTTGAAGTATCGGCTCTTGGCTTTGTATTTGACAACCTCAATTTTCTTGCCACGGCCGATTTCGGCGATGGTCGCCTTCACGCTCGCGCCGGAGATGTAGGGAGTGCCAACGGTGGTGTTCACGCCGTCGTCAACAAGAAGCACCTTATCAAAGGTGACCACATCATCTTTTTTCCAGTCGCCGGAGAGCTTCGGAATCTGAAGCGTATCCCCTGCCTCCACGGTATATTGCTTCCCGCCTGTTTCAATAACCGCAAATGTCATAGCGGCGTTCATCCTACCATAATCTAAAAAATCAGCAAGAAAACCGGTTGCGCATAGCCACAAGAATCCCCGTGTTTGAAGACACGGGGACGCGAAGCCGAATGAGAAGCAGGCAATTCAATCCACGTTCGGTGCGAGGGGATCGCTTCGGAGGGACTTGCAAATCATTCGGCCTGCAACCATTGAATCACAGACCCTTATTTCTTGCAACTCCGTTTATTCCCCTTCACGCTCCGGCTTCTCAAGCGCAAGCGGCTCGAACCCAATGCCGCTCCCGGTAATCCGCAGAATATCCTTATCAATCTTCTTAAACTCCCTGCCAGAAGCAACGTAGTGATTAACCGTAGTAGAAAGGGCATTGCCGAGCTTGTGATGATATTCAACGTAGCTTCCCAAGTGCTTCTGAAGATTTTCAACATTGGCGCGAATTGCCTTTGCGGATTCTTCAATCTGAAGCGCCTTGAGTCCCTGAAGCACGGTTTGAAGATACGCAAGAAAAGAAGTCGGGGAGACAATAATGACATGCCTATCTTTGAAAGCGTACTCAATGAGATCGCGCGTATGTATCTTCACCGCGCCTACCTGCGCTACCAGAAGATCATAATAGATCGCCTCATGCGGAATGAACATAAAGGCGAACTCCATCGTTCCTTCCGAAGGCTTCACGTACTTCGCGGTCTCATCAATTCGATTTTTGAGATCCTGCTTGAATAATTTCTCAAGCCGCTCCCGCTCAAGCGGATCCTTCTCCTCAACCAGCCGATTGTAATTTTCAAGCGAGAACTTTGAATCAATCGGGATAATTTTTTCCTTCACGAAAACCACGGCATCAACAATGGTCCCGTCAGAAAACGGATACTGCATCTGAAAGCTTCCGGGGGGGAGCACATTTTTTAAGAGCGTCTCAAGATAGTACTCGCCTAAAATTCCCCGCTGTTTTGGGTTCTTCAAAATATCCTGCAGATTCTGAAGCTGGTCTGCAAACGATACGACTTGCCTGTTCGTCTCATCAAGCTTAGTGAGCCCTGCGGTTACTTCGCGGATAAGCTTTGCTGATTCACCAAACTGACTCCGCATTGACTCCCCCATCTGCCGAGTCGTCTCTCCGATTTTTGCATCCACCGTGCGGGTGAGCTCGTGCATCTGCTGGAGCAGGAGCTTGAACGCGGTCTCGTCGCCGGAGCGCGCCGATTGCATCCTTTGAAACCGAAACAGCAAAAAAATGACTGCGCCCGTGACGATCAGGCCGACTACCGCAGCAATAATGGATACCGTTGCTTCCATACGAGGATTATATCATGCTAGAATTGGTATGCGGATATGCGGTATTCTTGAGAAGTCCTCTGTCGGTTATTTCATCCTTCATACTCCATATTTCATTCTTTTTATTTCATTCCCCCTGCTTCTTATTTCCCATATCCTGTATTCTCTATATCCTATATTTCATATTTCATCTGTATCTATGCCTACCATCAAAGACATTGACGAACTCATTCCGGAGGCCATGCGGGCGAAGGACACCGTGCGACTCACGGTTCTGCGCTCCCTAAAAGCCGCGTTTGTAAACGAATCGATTGCGCTCAAAAAAACGGGCGGCGAGCCGCTTACTGACGCCGAAGCCCTCGCCGTCATCCGGCGGCTCGGGAAACAGCGCAAAGATTCTATTGAACAATTTCGGAAGGGTTCGCGTGAAGAACTAGCAAAGGCGGAAGAGGCGGAGCTTGCGGTACTTGATGCATTTCTTCCGACACAACTTTCCGAGGAGGAAATTCGAAAGATTGCGCAGGTGAAAAAAGAAACACTCGGCATCTCTGACAAAACAAAAATCGGCCAACTCATCGGAGCCGTCATGAAGGAAACGAAAGGTTGCGCCGACGGCGCTCTCGTCAAAAAGGTTGTGGAGGGAGTATTTCAATAGTGATCACCCATCATGAAAAGAACACCGGAAGAATGATTTAAATTGATGCACGACGCAGAGGACAATCCAAAACAGGTGCAGGCCTCATTAACGCAAGAAAAGCGTCCGAAATAGGAACCGCTCCAACTGGAAATCTCTTATTCCCATATTCCCCAGAATATGGGAATAAGAATCCTTCATCTCATTCGGACGTTGTAGCGTAGACCAAGGTATCAGACGGGCGCTAAAAATGGAAAGTTTTCTGCCCCTTCTTCATCTTCCCTTCACTTTATAACTACCGTGTGAACGATATAATCAAGGGGGAATCTTTTACCTGCAAAATAATCCTTCACCATTTGCTTTATATCCAAGTCGCGAAGCGTTGCGTGATCCATTGCGTAAATTTCGTTTTGTGTAAACCATTTTGCCTCGGTTACATCATCCTCCAGCTTTCTCTGTTGAGTTCTCGAAATATCTCCGATAAAGATAATTTTAATGGCATGCGGCGTTGCTCCGAGTTCCTTTTCAATATCCTTTCGCACCAGCGAATAAATCCCGAGAAGATACCTCGGTGTGAATATATGACCGGATTCCTCCAGTACCTCTCGCTGTACTGCTTCAGACGGATCTTCACCGACATCAATCCATCCGGCGGGGTGATTCCACTTTCCATCGTCTGGTCCGTTCCGCTGCGCCTCGCGCACCAGAAGAATCTTCCCATCTTTCTCAAGTAAACCGGCGACTACTCCAAATACCTGTGAAAATACTCTTGCCATAAATTTGGGTAATTAGAGGGGAGAAGTAACCGAAATATTGAACTCCGTCCTCATCCACCTGCCCGAACAACTTTTGGACCTGAGGGGAATTGAACGCTACTCGTTCAGTACAGGTTTCCCATCTCGCCGATTTGATATGGGAGAACCTTTTCAATTCCCCGACACGACCAAAGCAGTTTGCTCGTTCAGGTCAAACTTGAAGACTCGTGTGGACCTACGGGGAATTGAACCCCGCCCTCATCCATGCCATGGATGCGTTCTACCGATGAACTATAGGCCCATGTTCACAATATATCATCGCGCGCGCAAAAAACGAATCCGCCAACGCAATCACTCTTTCATCTTCTCAATCGCGTTTCGCACCTCTTCAAGCACTCTTTCCGGTTTATTACTCTATGAGCATACTTTACCTGCAGATCAAGGTAGGCGCGCAACACTTCAATGTCTGCACGTACCTCGTGCTCAGGGACTCCGTTTTCGAGCGGCGGTCCGTTTATCTTCCCCGCAAGAACACCCCCAAGTGTACGAAGGTTCTCTTTACTTGGCACAATGCGGTTGCTCCCGTTGAGCGCGATGTGAAAGCGTAGCCGGGCCTCCTGACGACCTCGGCTATCAAAGGCCTTCTCAAAGGCCGCACCGTTTTCCCGCATCTTTATAGAATAGCACAGCTTGCCGGGACCACCACCAGTCAACGTGACACGTTGACTGGTACGTTATTCAAAGATTATTGGGTAGAAATCGCTGGGACTGCCAATTTTGCAAAAGGCAAAAATGTGGTAGTATGGGGAGCGGTCAGTTCAACCCAAAAATTACAGTAATATGAAAATAACGAAGTTTGCTTGTTTAAAATTGAAAAAATGATC
>VMES01000041.1 GCA_007375655.1 Parcubacteria group bacterium Greene0416_79
GATTGTCGGGGGCAAAGGCAAAAAAGCGGAGATTGAAGCGCGTCTCGCGCAGCTTCGCAAACAGCGCGAGAACACGGATTCAAAGTATGATGTTGAAAAGATTGACGAGCGCATCGCCAAACTTTCCGGCGGCGTGGCGGTTATCCGCGTCGGCGCGGCAACGGAAACGGAAATGAAATATCTGAAATTGAAGATTGAAGACGCGGTAAACGCGACCAAAGCCGCGATTGCGGAAGGCATTGTCGCGGGCGGCGGGGTTGCATTTATCAAAGCCGCGCAGAAAGCGAAACACTGGTTTGAAAATGAAAAAGGAAAGGGGCAGGCGGACACAGCCAAAGAATTTGAAGTCGGATTCACTATTGTGGTGAAAGCGCTTGAAGCGCCGCTCCGCCAGATCGCGGTGAATGCCGGAAAAGACGACGGCTCGGTGATTGTTGAAGAGGTGCGCAAGGGTCGCGGAAACTTCGGATACGATGCGCTCAAAGACGAAATGGTTTCTGATATGGCGCTTGCGGGAATTGTTGATCCGGTGAAGGTCGCGCGGCTCTGTGTGCTGAACGCGGCTTCAGCGGCGGCAATACTTTTGACGACTGAAGTGGCGGTTGCGGAAGAACCCAAGGAAGAGAAGGGAGCCGCGCCTGCAATGCCAGGAGGAATGGGAGATTACTAAATCTCGGCGCGGCAATTTCTAATTCCTAATTCACCTAATTTCTAAAAAAGAGTATGGTCGCCCGATTCGTCCGTCGCGGCGGACGAATCGGGGCGGCGGTGTTTTGCGCATTTTGTGGTATACCCACACCAACTTTTTACAAAAAGTTGGTGTGGGGGTATACTTTCACCTGTCGGACTCTTGTCTATAATCTCATTACTAGTTACTAACTACTTCTTACCATGAACCCCCTCTACATCATCATAGGTATAGTCGTACTTCTCGTCTTGTGGGCGGTCTTCGCCTACAACCGGTTTATCACGCTCGTTAATCGTGCGAAAGAGGCGTGGAGTGACATTGATGTGCAGTTGAAGCGTCGCTATGACCTCATCCCGAATCTCGTGAAGACGGTCAAGGGGTATGCCGCGCATGAACGCACGGCCTTTGAAAAGGTCACGCAGGCGCGCGCCGCGGCAATGGGCGCGGGCAACCTCGCCCAGAAGTCGCAGGCGGAGCTCGGGCTCACGGGCGCCTTGAAGTCGCTCTTTGCGATTGCGGAAGCGTACCCAGACCTCAAGGCGAACCAGAACTTCGCGGAGCTTCAGCGCGAGCTCTCGGATACCGAAAACAAGATTCAGGCGTCTCGCCGTTTTTACAATGGGAATGTTCGCGACCTCAATACCGCGGTGGACACCTTCCCGAACAACCTCATCGCGGGGTTCTTCAAATTCGTCAAACTTGAGTTCTTTGAACTGGAAGCGGGGGAGGAGGCGGCGAAACAACCAGTCAAAGTAAGTTTCTAAAACACAAAGCACAATATCCAAAAGTAAAACAAAGCACAGGTACTCATACTTCTCAAACTTTTGTGTTTTGTTATGTTTGTGCCTCTGTGTGGTTTTTTGTGCGGTCTGTGTTTTGTGTAGTTCTTAAATATGGCTTCTCTTTACACTCATCAATCGCAAAATATCTGGAAGACCTGGCTGCTCATGTCGATCTTTTTCATCGTCATCATTTTGCTGGGGTGGTTCTTGAGTGCCTACTACGGCTCGCCGAACATACTCTACATCGCCGTCATCTTTA
This sequence comes from Parcubacteria group bacterium Greene0416_79, assembly GCA_007375655.1. Taxonomy (GTDB): domain Bacteria; phylum Patescibacteriota; class Minisyncoccia; order Phycocordibacterales; family UBA10002; genus UBA10002. Next base: position 1,730 of record VMES01000041.1, read on the forward strand.
GCATTTTCATGAATGTCGCGAGCTACTGGTGGTCGGACAAGATTGTGCTCAAGATGACCGGCGCACGTCCCGCGCGCCGCGAGGAGTTCTTTGACTTCTATACCGTAACCGAGAATCTCGCGATTACTGCCGGGCTCCCGATGCCGCGGCTCTATGTCATTGACGACAAGGCGCCGAACGCTTTTGCCACGGGCCGCGACAAAGAGCATGCGGCAGTTGCGGCGACCACGGGGCTTCTCGCGATTCTTGAGAGGAGCGAACTTGAAGGCGTCGTCGCCCACGAACTCTCGCACATCGGCAACCGCGACATCTTGGTCGGGACAGTCGTGGTGGTGCTTGTCGGATTTGTCACGCTTCTCTCGGATTTTTTCCTGCGCACCGCGCACTTTGGAGGAGACAGGCGAGGCAACGGAGGAGGTCGGGTGCAGGGACTCATGCTTCTTCTCGGCATCATACTCGCGATTCTCTCGCCCATTATTGCCACGCTTATTCAACTTGCGATCTCGCGCAAGCGCGAGTTTCTCGCCGACGCTTCCGGCGCGCTTCTCACCCGCTATCCCGACGGGCTCGCCTCGGCGCTTCAGAAAATCTCGCAGTATGCCCGTCCGATGGCGAAAGCCAACCACGCGACCGCGCACCTTTTTATCGTGAGTCCCTTCGGCGCGAGCGGCGTTACCGGTTTTGTGAATAAAATGTTTAGCACGCATCCGCCGGTTGGCGAGCGTCTGCAGGCGCTCCTTGGCGAGCGCGGTACTCACCCGTACATTGTATGATGGAGCCACTCGTCTTGAGGCGAAAAAAATCCGACACCGTAGTAGAACGGGTGCTTAGCGAGTCAAAGCGCCGGTATCTGGCGAAAGTGACGGTGACTGATACGATTCTCGCGGCCGTGGTGCTCCCGTTTATTCCGCGTTTCGTCACCCCAAACCACATTACGGTCTTTCGTTTCATCTGCATTCCGTTTGTGCTTGCCGCGCTTCTTCTTAAGCTTCATCTTCTGGCAACCGTGCTCTTTGCGATTGCTGCGTTTTCTGACGCCGTGGACGGTGCGCTCGCGCGCACCCGTGATGCGGTGAGCTCGTGGGGGATTATGTTTGATCCGTTGGCGGACAAACTGCTTGTCAGCGTGACGGCGGTCGTGCTCATCTCTTCTGTCCTGAATTCCTATATCGCGTTGACCGTCGTGCTCCTGGAGGTGTGTCTCATTGCCTCGGTGTACTTCCGTTACGGCGGGAATGTGGTGCCGGCAAAGACCGCGGGGAAGATAAAGATGGTTTTGCAGTGCGTCGGACTCGGACTCCTTCTCCTTTATGTGAACATCGGCGGCGCGGCGCTTCTTGCCGCCGCAAAGTACACGCTCTACGCCGCCATTCTCTTTGCGTTTCTCTCGCTCTTCGTGTATCGTTCCATCTAATATGCATGCTATAGAATCAGAACAGTCACCGTTTCATATTCCGCCAACTCCAAAATTTGTGGAAGAAATCGCCGCGCGTAAAACAACGGAAGCACGGGAGGGAAAGACGGTCCTTCTCTTCTCCGATATCAATCCATCCGAACTCGTCGCTGATGACGAGATGATGTTTGAACGGGTTATGCGTGGTGAACAACTTCCGTCAGACCAGGAGTTTAGCGAATACCGGAAGCGGGTCATTGAGTCAGGTAACAAAAGCAGAAAAGGTCTGTGCGCGTATCTTGCGAATATGCTCATGGTTCAGCGCTACCGGAAGAAAGAATTGTAAAATAAAAAATAATGCGCCGTGCAACCACCGCGCATCAGGGAGGGTTCGCATAGTGGTCTAGTGCGCTCGCTTGGAGAGCGAGTGTGGGGAAACTCACCGAGAGTTCGAATCTCTCACCCTCCGCTTGAGTCCGCGAAAGCGGTGAAATTATATCCTTTGCGCGAACCTTTTTCGAGCGGAAAACGGACTGAACCGCCCCGCCGCCCGCCTCCGCTAACGCTCCGGCGGCAACCTCGCAGAAAAATATCCTCCGCTTTCTTGATTTTGCGCGCGCCCGATTTTTTCTTCTAAAAAGGAAAAGGATATTTTTCTGCTCGGTTCCGCCCTCCAAGTATTCGGGCGGTACGGCGGGGCTTCAATTCGGACGAGGCAAAGCAAAACTATTTTTGCGGGAGGAAAAGGATTTGCTTTGCCTCGGCTCTTGTTTTAAAACGGCGGGGATTCGGTATCCGCCGCGCAGGAGGGTGCGGGAGGAATGCGCGGCGGATTTTTGGCGGGCGCGGCGGATTTTTGGCGGAAGGGCTTGAACAAAATCACTAGTGCTGTATAAACTTGAGAATTCCCGCTCCATCAATGTTTCGGCAATTTCGAAAAAAGTGGACGGTACATGTCTTCTTGGATATCAATACGCAACTCCGCGCGGTTTACTCTATCGCAAAATTCCACTGGCGCTCTTTCAATGATCGCCAAAGGTTGTCGCTCGTTCCCTTCGCCCATAACTAAAACTGCGGCGGTAGCAAGACCATCGGCTATATTCGTCCGAGAAAATTTAAACTTTCTGCCAAAAATATCCGGCGTACCGCGGTAGTCCTTAATACCGCGAAAGCCCGCGTAGCCAACGCCGACTCCGGTTACTCCGGCGCGAAGCGGCACGGTTCGGCTATCGGTAATCAAAACGCCTAAATGCCTTAGGCTATATCTTTGTCGCAATGTATTGCGAAGATTACGGGCTGTCTTGAAACTATCTTTAGGCAATAAGATAAGTTTGCCATTTGCATTCGACTCATCAATTCCGGCGGAAGCCATAACCATTCCATCCTTAACCGTAAGCCAAACATATTTGGTGGGTATGGCAAGCTCACTTTCTGCGCGAATCAGCTTCTCTTTGGTCTGGACATTTTCAGCGACAGCTGTCCGTTTCTCCGCAAGAGCGACGATTTTAGAAGTAACAACAATCACGGATTTTTCTTGGAGTTTCTTGAAATGGTCCGTGATGAAAGCGACCAAATCCTCGCCCTCTTGAAAGATACGGGTTTTGATTGGTCGGATAATCATGGTTTTGAGTGGTTAATCTGATAGTGAAGCAAGAGCGTGCCGGTGCGATTGAGCCGCTTCACGGATAGCAAGCTAACTCGTATCGTTCGAGTGCCGCCGACAAACATTTCCTTTCCCCGCCCAAAAATAAGCGGTTCAATGGTAACGAAAATTTCGTCTAAGAATCCACTTTCCAACATGAAGTGGTATACCGCGCCGCCGCCGAGCACAGCCACTGTCTTATATTTTGCAAGCAAAGAGACCAGATCAACATTCGCTGGATTCACGAATGTTACATTTCCTCTGCGCACCATCGTTGCTAGGCGGTTTGAGAGAACAAACGTATTTCGTTTGCGTAACCACCTCGCAGCCGCTCTGTAGGTATTGCGGCCAACAACAACGGCATCCGCGCGCGAAAGTGAGTGTTGTAAAAATTGCCAATCTTCTTTGCTCGTCCATCGCGGCAAAGTTTTTCCTAACAGTGAAATGCGTCCATCAATGCTTGCGGCAACGAACGCGACAAAACGCGTTTTACGTTGTAGAAGATGTTGTGGGTGCATTTTGTTCACAGCGAAGAACTGGAGCGAGATATTTCTGGTCAATGTAAAAGCCGAGGTTCAGAAGGCGCCTTTTCTCTAAGAGACCGAGAAGGTTATTGACGAGAATAAACGATCCGCTGATGCCAAACGCAAAAAGTAGCCGTTCCGCGATCACAACGGGAATAAGGGAATTCCAAACTGGGGCCGGAAGCGCAAAAACCCAAATCCACAAGGCGCCTCCAACCGCGTGCGCGGTGAATGTGGCGCCAAGTGCGCGGGCAAGAAGAAACCGGTCGCGGAAGAAATGCGCGGCAATCGGAATAAGCCAAAAAAGCGAGAAGTACCAGACCGTCCGACCAATTGGATGCGCGATGAATGCTGCGATGGCGAGCGCGGGTACGATAAGATTTACCCTCCATTTTTTCGAGAAATAAAGCACTGCAAAAAGCATTGGGAAGAAGCGAATAATTGTTCCCGCGTCTGTAATCTGCGCCCCGTGAACCAGAAAGTTAAAAAACTGCATAAGAAAAACGGCTATGACGCCTGGAATACTTCCGATAAACGAACCTGCGACAGGCGCAAACGCGTCATAGGTTGTAAACTTGACCTTTGAACCCGCCAGTTGTGTTACCGGAATCTGTAAAGCGATAAATCCAAGAATCACAAAAATGATTATAAAGAGCACATTTTTCTTTGTTACGAATTGATGAAAGTATTTCATAATGATTAGATAGGTTAATGGTGGCAAAATAATACTGACTAGAAAGGCACCTTTAATCAAATATAGCCGGACTAAGTTTTTATTTTATTAGGACTTACGCACTTTGATATTGGGTAATGAAAATGAGATACTGTAAAGGTATTCGCTCTCATTTTCATTATGCAGCATCAAAAATGTTCTTTGGAATTGTATACGAACTTTCTGATTTCTAATCAGAATCGGTATTCAGGCACGGAGCTCTCTAAAAACGCTCCGAACTTGTCGCATGACCACATTACGCGGTGGCTTGCTCATGCAGAGTATACACCGGGGGACTTGTGGAAGCATGCGCAACCGCTCGTAGCGAAAGAAACGGGGTATCTCATCGGCGACGACTCGCTCCTCTCGAAGAAGTTTTCCCGGGAAAATGAACTCGCCAAGCTTCAGTACAGCGGCAATGCTCACGGTCTGCAGAACGGCATTTGTCTCGTGAATGTACTGTGGACGAATGGCGCGGAGTACATACCCGTTGATTACCGCATCTATCAGAAAGAGAATGACGACAAAACCAGGAACGACCATTTTCAGGATATGCTCAAGCGCGCACAAAAGCGAGGTTTCAAGCCATGCTATGTCCTTATGGACTCATGGTACGGCGGGGTCGAGAATCTCAAGCTCATTACCAAGGAACTGAACTGGGACTTCATCTGCAATCTGAAGTCTAACCGGAAGGTCTGCGTTACCAAAGGGCTCTATGTCTCCGTAAGCGACTTGCCTCTCGCCGACAAACAGGTGAGAAAAGTCTGGCTGAAGGAATATGGGTATGTGCTGGTGTGTAAGTTAGTCGACAAAGACGGCGGCATTACATATCTGGCGACGAACGATCTTCACTTGACCGAGTATGACGAGTATCGAGAGGCGTTCAGCCATCGCTGGACGATCGAAGAGTTCCACAGAGGAATCAAGCAAACGACCGGCATTGAGAAGCGCTACGCCACACGAGCCGCTTCACAGAAAACGCACATCTTCGCTTCATTTGTCGCTTTTGTGAAGCTGGAGACCGCTCGGGTTCGAGAGAAAGTATCGTGGTACGAACAGAAAGCAATCATCGGCAGAGCGGCTACAACCGCGTATTTATTACAAAGTGCGTAAGTCCTAATATAATTGTGAAGCATATCGTTGAAGCTTATCAAAGCTATTATACCACAGGAATTTAAGAAAGAGAAAAGCCGAAGCGAGAATGCTTCGGCTTGAGAATGGGGGATTATCTCCGCCTAACGATCCAGACTGCGAAGAACTTTCAAGTACAGCTCCTCGACAATTTTTTCTTGCGCCTTACCGGTCCTGGCGTAGTGGTCGAGTCCTGGCGCGGCGTTGATTTCCAACACCCAGTATTTTCCAGGTATGGGTAGCCCGCTTATGTATCCATCGACCATGAGGTCAACGCCACACAAACGCAAGTTCATGTCGTTTGTTAGTCGTACCGCAAGCTGGCGAAAAGCGAGGTTTACGCTTGCAGTCACATCGACCGCGTCGCCGCCCGAAGACAGATTGGCGTTATCAAGCAAAAACGCCTGCTCTCCAAGAGACGGCACCGAGTGAAGCGTCAATCCCTGCCGCTTAAGTTTTTCAGCAATGCGCGGATCGTCCACCTTGATACGCGTTCCTCGCTTTGCGGCGATAAACTGACGTTGCTTCATTTGGAGTAGCCGCTGGATTGATGTCTTACCATCGCCGACAATGTTAAGCGGTATCCGTTCGTAGGCGGATATTACTTCGTCGTCCAGAACGACCAACCGATAATCTTGACCATGCACCGGTTTTTGCACCAACGCCACGCGGTCAAGCTTGAAAGCGGCTCGCATGGCGCGGTAGAACTCGCGTCTGTTATGGACAATCGCAACGCCGGAGCCCTGACTGCCGCTGTTTGGTTTCACTACAACTGGAAAGCCGAGACGCTTTGCATACACATACGCATCGTCAATCGTGCGGCGAGACGCTCCAACAGCTTGCGCCCATTCTTTTGAAAAGAACGTTTTGCTGTCAGGCACGATAGGGTAACCAAGTCGCCGCATAAACAGATTTGCGTAATCTTTGTCTTGGGCGATGTCCGATGCCCCGACCGGATTAAGGTCAAGGGTGTTGTACCGGAAGTAAGACTTCTTTCCGCTCTTGAACGTGATCTGTCCAGCGATTTCCCATTCGGGCTCCAGAAACACACTTGCCCCAATGCGCGGAGCGATTTTCTTGAGTAATTTCCCCAGCACCAGTGATTCTTTTTTAAGTCGTCTTTTTATGTTTTTCATGATTGCACCTCCGTCTTTTGATTGTTGGTTGTCAAAAAGCAACTTTAACTGATTGCTATTCTACATTAGTTTTTGATTTTGTTCAAGGCCCACCGCCAAAAATCCGCCGCGCATTCCTCCCGCACCCTCCTGCGCGGCGGATACCGAATCCCCGCCGTTTTAAAACAAGAGCCGAGGCAAAGCAAATCCTT
>VMES01000042.1 GCA_007375655.1 Parcubacteria group bacterium Greene0416_79
TTTCTTAATAAATCTGAATTTCCATCAGAATATCTCGGTCATGAAATGACTTTTGGATTTTCCAAAAGAACCGCAAACAAAACCTTATCAATGCTACAAACATAACCGAACTTGTCAGCCAGTTGGAGAAGCATATAAATTTTTATCACGCTACACGATTGATACCCTAAACAGGATTAAGGAGTTTTCAGAATTGAGAACGAAAGCAAAAGTTGAAGTTTATCACGCCGATTCCCGCGAGGTAAAATTACCAAGAGGTATTGATATGATTTTTACATCGCCGCCATATATCGGTCTGATTGATTATCACGACCAACATAAATACGCCTATGAACTCCTTGGTCTAAAAAATAATGAGACACGGGAAATTGGCCCGGCAAAGAATGGCCAATCAGGACAAGCAAAGCAAGTATACATAAAGGGCATAAACGAGGTTATGCTTCACACGAGGGATTATATGACGAAGGACGCCCTCGCGCTTATTGTCGTCAATGATAAATATAATTTATACAACCCAACAGATGTTGGGTTTAGGGAGGTGGGGCGAGTTGAGCGTCATGTAAACCGCCGGACCGGGCGACGCGAGGGCGCATTTTATGAAAGTATTTTAATTTGGAAAAAAATATGATTGCCAAAGAAACAAGACAAACTATTAAAGGTTACCTTGAAGGATTTATTCAAGGAATGGTAGATGAAGCGAGAGAAAATGGTTTTGACGCGAAACAATTACGCCCCTTGAGAAATGAATCAAAGGCGGGCGATCTAAAACCATTTCACGAATCGCTTTTACCGGACGGTATTTTGCGCGTTACCGAGTTTGAGCGTTCTTTTTCAACAAAACTTGGAACGACTTTTGAGGAGTGCGCGCGTCTTATCGCAAAGTCTGTTCATAAGAACGCAGAAAGAGGATATCGGGTGCGTGGGACCATTACGGCAAAAGCCGTTAAACGCATTGAAGAAATAACAAGTAAAATCGGAAGCGGCGGGATGAAATTTAAGTATCCCGACTTGGTAAAAGAAATCGTGGAGTTGAGTAAAGGAGGAGGAAATGTTGAGCGCGTAAGTATCGCGGATTTATATATAGAAACGAAAACCGGCGAGAAGTGGTTTTTTGAAATAAAAAGTCCGAAGCCGAACAAAGGACAGTGCCTTGAAGCAACTGGACGGCTTTTACAGATTCAGGCAATTACTCACACCGAGTATCCAAAATCAAAGGCGTTTTACGCCACCGCCTACAATCCATACGGTATTGATAAATCAACCTACCGCCACAGCTTCACAGTAAATTATATGGACCTAGCAAGTGAGGTTTTGATAGGCAAAGAGTTTTGGGATATGGTAGGCGGCAAAGGAACATACGAGGAAGTTTTAAGTATTTACCAAGAGGTCGGCAAAGAAAAAGGACCCGATATGCTTGACCAACTTGCTTTAGGTTATTAAAACAATCACTGCCGCCCAAAAGAAGGTGGAGCAGATGATACTTGCCTAAATAGCCCCAAACATAGTCGGAAGAAGCCACAGGAAACCTGCCGGCTTTTTATGATTCTTCCGCGCTTGACAGGTCCCGCCGAATCACCTACACTTCTCAATAAGATTACGGATTTGGTAATTACCGAGAGTAGCAAATATCCTTTATTTATGCGGCTCTTACGGGTATAACTTGACTAAATATTACCTTCCGTTATTATTAAGGGGTCGGCAGAAGTATAAAAACAGCTTAAAATATGGGAAATAACGATATACAATCAACAAATAAGCTCTTGCGGGTAATAGTAGCTTTGCTCCTCCGAAGACGGGATGAGCAGGTGCTAACCCTGCGGCAGCAGATAGAGGTTTTGGATGGCTTGGGCGTTAAGCCTCTTGAAATAGCCGAGATATTAGGTCGGACCAATACCTACATTAACAAGGAGCTTTCGGTAATCCGAAAGAGCCGCAAACAAGGAGAATAACTATGCCAAAAGATAAAAACAAGAAACAACCAGCAACCATTGAAGACCTGTTGAGAGACCAGCTTATAGTCCAGCTTGGACTTGCTGGTTTGACCCAACACCAAATACGAGAGATAGTCGGCGTGGACATCCACCGCGTAAATCGTATCGTTAAGTATCTTAATAAAACTAAATAAATAAAATTATGGACAAAGATAACAGCCAAGCTGTTGAAAAGAAACTGGGCATCATAGTGGAACTACTCCGCCACCTTTTAGCCGTTGAGCTTTTAAGGGGCGGTATGAGTATGCCGGAAATCGGTAAGCGTCTTCATGTTGCTACCGCAACGGTCGTAAAGATGCTCAAAGGAGTTAAAAAGGAGAAATAAGTTTATGTCCGAAAAACTTCTTGGGGATATTTCCCAAAAACTTAATATTCTTATCGCCTTAACGCTCAAACAGCTATTGGGAGATAAAGAGTTTTCCGGTGGCGACAAAAGAAAACAAGGCGTTGGTGAGATAGCCCGCTATCTTAATAAAATGGGACTTGACGCTAAAGACATTGCCGAGATTACGGGCGCGCCAGTTCAAAGTATTAGGACGCTCTTAACCCCGAAGCGCAGAAAATAATAAGAATATGGAACTTCAAGAACTTGTCGCCCGCGCCCGTATTTTGTTTCAGGGAGCACCTAAACGAGCTCAAGTTTTTGAACTTGTGAATGGAAAAAAGTCGGCGAAAGAAATCGCTCGTCGTTCAAGAAAATCCTTATCGGCGACCTTACAAGATTTACAGAAAATGCGTGATATGGATTTAGTAATCGCCAAAAAGAACGATAGCGGGATACTTCTTAAACGAGATAATTCGGTGGTATATGAAAAACACCCACTTCTAAAACACTTGTCTAAAAGCTATTTTGAGGACCCGACGCAGATACCACAACCCAAGAAAAATAGGACTTCTTCAAAGAGAGCACTTATCACTTCGTTAAAAATACCAAGCGAACAGGAAACTTTGGATATTTGCCGTAGCGGAGAAGACCAGTTATATGAATTCAAAAGTGCCGGCACAGACGCTCGCACTATTTCAAAAGAAGTTGGAGCTTTCGCCAATACAAAAATGGGTGGAGTTCTCTTTTATGGTGTCCAAGATGATGGCTCTATTGAAAATGCTGATGTTAAGCGACAAGTATTTGACCAGCGAACACAAAACTCTATCCGCAATACTATATCTCCCGCTATTTCTGTCAAAATAGTTGAGAAGGACGTGCTCGGCCACAAGATTTTTCTAATTATAGTCCCAGCGTGGAATAGGAAGAATGTTTATCAGTATGAAAATCGTGTCTATCTCCGGCAAGGAACAAATGTCTTTATAGCCAAACCCGAAGAAATAAGACGATTACATAGCGGTAAATCAGTTGTCTAAAAGGGAGTTGCCGATCTATTAAATCGGCAAAAAACATAATGCGCGCACGGGAAGGGTGGGGCAAGCATTATACAAAAAAGTAACGACCCCTTTACCCCTCAAAAAATCATTCGTTAAAAAAATTTTCGGATTGAACCTGACACTTCACGCGCGCGAAGCGCGCGGCGTTGCGGAAATTCATCAAAAAAATTCTAAAACTGATGTCTGTTTGAATATGGAGCCGGTGTAGCTCAGTGGTAGAGCAGCGCTTTTGTAAAGCGAAGGTCGTGGGTTCAAATCCCTCCACCGGCTCCACAATGTTTGGCGTTTGTGCGGGGTACGCGAAAGGTTCCCGGTTCAAGTCCGGGAGGCGGCTTAACGAGCAATCTGCCCCCTTATCAAGGGGAGTTTTTTGCTATAGAATGATTCGCATGAAGGAAGGAGCGCAAGGAGGGCGCATACACCCGATTTCGCGCGCGATATTTGATATCCGTGCGATTTTTGCGGAACTTTCTTTTGAAGTAGCACAAGGCCCTGAAGTGGAGGACGAGTGGCATAACTTTGACGCGCTCAACATCCCGAAGGACCATCCGGCGAGGGATATGCAGGACACTTTTTGGCTCAAAGAGCCAAAAGGTGAATCCTTAATCCTTAATCCTTTATCTTTAACAGGGAGTCAAGGATTAAAGATTAAGGATAAAAGATTACTTCTCCGAACTCACACTTCACCCGTTCAAATCAGATATATTGAGGAGAAGTTGAAGGCGGGCTTGAAGCCGCCGTACCGGATCATCGTGCCCGGGAAGGTCTTTCGGAACGAAGCGACTGATGCGACGCACGAGGCGCAGTTTTATCAGCTTGAGGGACTGTATGTGGACAAAGAGGTTTCCATGGCGCACCTCAAGGGAGTGCTTGAGTTCTTCTTCAAGAGATTTTTCGGTCCAGATGTTGCGATTCGTTTTCGCCCGAGCTTCTTCGCGTTTACCGAGCCGTCGGTTGAAGTGATCATGTCTTTCAAGGGCAAATGGCTAGAGATGATGGGGGCGGGACTCGTTCACCCGAATGTCTTGCGCGCCGCCGGCGTTGACCCCGAGGAGTATTCCGGTTTCGCCTTCGGCGGCGGCATTGACCGCCTCCTCATGGTCAAGTACGGCATTCCCGATATTCGGATGTTTTATAACGGCGACCTCCGATTAGTTAATCAATTCTAAAATATGACAGCAAGAATTTATGAGGCTAAAAGTTTCTTGACAAGGGGGAGAAACACGCTCGCGGGAAACAGATTTCCAAACAGTTCTGAAGCTTTGCAGTTCGTGAATACCTTGTACGACAATGGTGCAACTAAAGTTACTGTTCCAAACGTTGCTAATTTTAAGAGCGAGGATGAAATGTACGCCGATACAGTTATAGTGAAATTACCATCTGATACGAAAAAAAGACGAGTATTATTTGAGACATACAATAAAGAACTTCTTTCAGAGGGATTTGAAGCTAAAGATGACAGAGGGCAAAAAGAGATAACGCTTTGGTGGGATTAGTGTTATGAAGATTTCTTATAAATGGCTTCAGTCATATTTTGAGGAAAAACTGCCCGCGCCGGAAGAATTAGCGGAGCGTATTACTTTTGCCTTCGCTGAAGTGGAGAGCGTGGAGAAAAAAGGGGAGGATACCGTTCTGGATATTAAGGTTCTGCCGGACCGCGCGTGCTACGCGCTCTCCCACAGAGGCGTTGCCTATGAAATCTCTGCCATCACCGGTTTGCTAAAGAAGGAAATGCATTGGCCACAGCCGACTATTTCCAAGGTTCGCCCGCTTGAAGTAAGTGTGGAGGCACCGGAGTTGTGCTCGCGGTATATGGCGCGAGTAGTTGAGAATGTGAGCGCGAAGAAACTGCCGTGGGTCAAGGAGCATCTGGAGAGCATCGGACAGAGAAGCATCAATCCTGTTGTGGACGGGGCGAACATCGTCATGTTTGACATGGGACAGCCCCTGCACACGTTTGATGCGGACAAGGTAAGAGGAGGAATTGTCGTGCGGCGCGCGCAAAGAGGCGAGACCATCACCACGCTTGATAACCGCGAGGTCGCGCTGGATGAAGAGACGCTCGTGATTGCCGATGAAGACACTCCGCTTGCGATTGCGGGCATTAAGGGAGGAAAGAAAGCAGAGGTAACCGCATCAACCAAGAATCTTATACTTGAGTCGGCGAACTTCAACGCGTCATATATCCGCAAAACTTCGGAGCGGCTCGGGGTAAAGAGCGAGGCCTCCAAGCGGTATGAAAACAAGCTATCGCCTGAGTGGGCTGCAGTCGGCTTGAATGATTTCACCGCGTATCTCTATGAAATGGATACGCGTCTGTCCGCCGGGGACATTACCGACATCTACCCCACACCACAGAGACAACATACTGACAAACTTGAGAATGTTGGTATGTCAGTTGGGGAAGGGAGAAAGATTTCTGTTGCGCCGGAGTATATTTCAAAGAAGCTTGGGTTGAAGGTGAGTGGGGCGGATATTGAGAAGGTGTTGAACCGCTTGGAGATAGGAATAGAGAAAAAGGGGTCGGAGTGGACACTCACACCCCCCCATTTTCGCAGAGATTTGGTTGTCCCCGAAGACATCGCAGAAGAGGTGGGACGGCTCGTGGGCTACGATAAGATCCCAGCCGTGCTTCCGCAAAGAATTGAGAAAGATGCAGTGGTGCCAAAATCATTTTATTACGAATGGAAAATACGCGAAGTATTCACCGAAGCCGGTTTCTCGGAAATAATGACCTCTTCATTTGCGGAGAAGGGGAGTGTGGCGATTGAGAAGTCCCTTGCCGAGGACAAGAAGTATGCGAGACCCAATCTGCGCGGCTCTTTTGCGAAGGCGCTTGCGATGAACGCAAAGAACACGTCGCTTTTCGGGGAAAAGGCCGTGCGTGTCTTTGAGATGGGGAACGTGTTTCAAAACGCGGGGGAGCACTCGGCGCTCGCGATAGGCGTTGCGGGCCCGAGGAAGAAAGCTGCCGATATTCTGGAGTCGTCGGTCGCAACCCTTTCCGATACTCTCGGCGCGCCCCTTGAGGGAGAGATCAAAAAAGAGGGGGTAGTTGAGTTTGATTTGGATGTAGTTTTTGCAAAACTGCCGGAGCCAAAAAAATGGGACATCAAAATTCCGCCCTCGAAAGCTGAGAAGTTTCAACCGTTTTCTTTTTACCCATTTATCGTCCGTGACATCGCTCTTTTTGTACCGCCCGAAACAAAACCGGATGCAGTCGCAGTCCTCCTCAAGAGGCATGCGGGCAGTATGGTTGTCCGCGGTCCGGAACTCTTTGATGAATTCTCAAAAGACGGCAGGAAATCCCTCGCGTTCCGGTTTGTCTTTCAGTCACAGGATCGCACGCTCACCGACGCCGAAGCAAACGCCGCCATGGAGCGCGTCTACGCCGCCGTTGCCTCCCGCGGCTGGAAGGTGAGATAGGTCTCGCCGCTTTCTCCGAGCATAGGAGGTCTCGCCCTTCTTACACTGGTATGGTCATTGAATTCCGCAGGATACCCTGTCCCTTGCCTGCCTTGCCATAGACAGGCGACGAGAAACTTCATCTTGCATGCGGATAGAGGTAGATGTCTTCTAGTGCCCTTACGGTATCCTTCGCGCCGATAATGAATACTTTCTTACTTTAAAGTAAGAAAGTTCTTGAGTTGGTGGAGAGAGACAGGCATGGTATGATTTCTATTGAATTAAGACAGCGGGATTTTCTTAAAGCATTCTTCCTGCAATATTATGGCACGGGCAAAACCGCAACTCATTCCTTCCAAAGAGCGGCAACAACTTCTCCACGAATTCTGGACTGCCATTGCGCTCCTTGAGACCGTTGATGAGATCAACAACTTCTTTAAAGATTTGCTCTCCGAGACGGAGGCGGTGATGCTTGCGCGGCGGCTTAAAATTGCAAAACTCATCACCCATGGGTATGACTATGATGAGATAGCGAAGATCATGCATGCGTCATCGGCGACCATCGCGTCGGTGCATTCATGGTTAGATGGCGGCTTCGGCGGGTATCGGGAGAGCGTACGGAAACTCGAAACGGAACTGAAACGGCAGGCGGCAGTACAGGAAAAGAGAGAGAAACTCCGAGATCCATTTTCGTTTGAATCGCTTAAGAAGAAATACCCGCTCCACTTTCTTCTCTTTAATGTTGCCGATGATCTGAAGTATCATCCGCCGCGAAAATTGCGAAAGTAGTAGATTGCCGTAAAAGGAGAGAGGGAGAAGAAAAGTAACACTTTAAGATACTTTCTTACTTTAAAGTAAGAAAGTATTGCTATTGGGTTCATAGGAAGATTTTCAGGAGTGGGAAGAGGCTGAAGGAGAATGGAAAAGAAAAAACCGGCGCGCGGAGCGCGCCAGTGCTGAAAGTCTTTGCTGTTCAGTATAATTGACCGAATCTGCCTGATGTCGGTCGCGCGATACCTCATCGCCTGATCTCATAATAATCTCGCATCTCCTTACCACTTTTTAAATCCTTCCACCTTCTTAAGAATCTAATGACAACAACAGGAAGGGTTACGGCAGAGAAGAGGTAAATAAGTGGTATGGCTGAATTTTGACAGGTAAACATTGCATCATGCTCATTGGGGGACAAGAATTCTGCCCCCACGGGGGTTTTGGTGTCTGGATTTTCCAGGCATGATCGTAGCATTTGGAATGGTATGTGTCAAATTTTTCTGTAGATTTCTGTCCCCATTTTGAGGGCAAAAGCGCTTTCTTTTAGAGGTGATTTCTGGTAGTATTAAGGCACCAAAAGCAGGGCGCTTTTTCTTTTTATGGTTCAAAAAACGAAGAAAAATAGGGCAAAAAGCGAGGGGGCAAGACCAGCGGGCAAGAATGGCTCGGGTCATCACTACGATGCTTCGTCTATTCAGGTGCTTGAGGGGCTTGAGCCGGTCAGGAAGCGCCCGGGGATGTATATCGGCACCACGGGTCCGGACGGCCTTCACCACCTCATCACCGAGATCTTTGACAACTCGCGCGACGAGGCAATGGGTGGGTTTGCGAACGATATTGAGATTGTGCTCCTTCCTGAGAACCGCGTGCGGGTCGTTGACAACGGCCGCGGCATTCCGGTTGACATGCACAAGCAGACCAAGGTGTCCGCGCTTGAGACCATCATGACGACGCTCCATTCCGGAGGGAAGTTCGGAGGCGAGAGCTACAAGGTGTCCGGCGGGCTCCACGGCGTCGGCGCGTCTGTGGTGAACGCGCTCTCCGTGCACATGGAAGTCATTGTCCACCGTGACGGTGGCATCTTCTATCAGGAGTATAGACAGGGCAAGGCAAAGGCGCGCGTGAAGAAAATCGGGAAGAGCGACCGGCACGGCACGATTGTTCTCTTTGAGCCGGACGCGAAGATCTTCAAGGAGGGGATTGCGTTTGATTTTGAGCGCGTCGTCGGCCACATGCGGGAGCAGGCGTATCTCGTGCGGGGCATGCGGGTGTCGGTTGTGGACGCGCGCGCGATTGCGGAGAAGATTGATCTCGCGGACGCGTTTTATTTTCGCGAACTCCCGCTTGAGACGCCGTCGCAGACATTTTATTTTGAGGGCGGGCTCGTCTCGCTCATCCGTCATTACAACGCGCATTTCAAGCCGGTGCACAAAAATATCTTTTACATTGAGAAGAAGGCCGAGAATGGGGAGGGCGTGGAGGTGGCGCTCCAGTATGTGGATGACATCTCCTCGCGCGTGTTTCCCTTCGCGAGTAGCTCTTGTGCTGGTTGAACGCTTAACACCTACGCGCGGGGCGCAAACGCCGTCAAGGAGAGCGAGGAGAATTTTACCGGCGATGACGTGCTTGAAGGGCTGACGGCCGTTATCTCCATCAAGCTTCGGGAGATTCAGTTTGAGGGACAGACCAAGGCGAAGCTCGGGAGCGTTGAGGCGCAGGGGACCGTGGCGAGCGCCTTCGGGGAGGCATTCGCCGCCTTTTTGGAGGAGAATCCGGACGACGCGCGCGCCATCGTGAACAAGGTGATCCTCGCGCTCAAGGCGCGCAAAGCCGCGAAGGCCGCCAAGGACTCCGTGCTTCGCAAGGGGGCGCTTGAAGGCATGACGCTCCCCGGGAAACTTGCTGACTGCGAGACCAAGAGCGCGGAGGAGGCGGAGTTGTTCTTGGTGGAGGGCGACAGCGCCGGAGGCAGTTAAGGTTATCATCGCCACCGATGCCGATGTTGACGGCGCGCACATCAGGACACTTCTCTTGACGCTTTTTTACCGCTACTTCCGGTCGCTCATTGAAGCCGGTTTCATCTACATTGCAACGCCGCCGCTCTATAAGATTCAGCGCGGCAAGGAGATTCTCTATGCATACTCTGATGAGGAGAAGGCGAAGATTCTCGGAAAGGATGCGGAGCGCATGCCGGAGATTGAGTCAGCCGAAAGCGAAGAGATTGAAGAAGATGAGCATGAAGCATCTGACGCTACACGCTCTACGCTGCACGCTAAACGTTCTCTCAAGGTGTCAATTCAACGTTACAAAGGGCTCGGCGAGATGAA
>VMES01000043.1 GCA_007375655.1 Parcubacteria group bacterium Greene0416_79
TGACCTGCGCGCAAGCGACGTTCTACGATAGAGGGAGTTTTTGTTCCTATGAATACTCAGATTGTTGATTACGGCGATGTGCCCTTTCATTTGGCGGAGAGCGTTCTCTTGTGGTTTCGGGAGCAAGGCGGAGCTACCTGGTTCTGCGACGCAGACCCTTTTTTGCGAGAGTTGCGGGAAACTTTTGATAGCGGTATCTCCCGCGTTTTTCTTGAGCGGAATGCGGAGACGGGATTTCTGGAGGTAGAAACGATCGCGCAAAACGGAAAAGTCGGCAGAGAACACTGGAAGTTTGAATTCGGAAGGCAAAGCAACAGTTTCTCCAGAGTATGATGATGTCCTCTGCTCTTTTTGAGTAACCGCGCACCGGCGCTGGAATGCGGCATTCCAGCGCCTCTTTTTATCTTCCAGTCGTTTCGGTCTCGGTGTTAACCGCCGCCTTCTTCTGTTTTTCCCGTTTTTTCTGATGTTAAATTAAGAAACGGTCGTAGCTTAATTTAACATTGGCTTGGTGTGGAGTGAAAGAATATCATGATTCACTCCCAGTTCTTTGTGGCAGCTCCTTGTTCCGGTATGCGTGACCTGATTTAGACGGCCTGTCGTTGCATTGACCCTTAAGCGGCAAGCGGTCTTGACTTTTTGCGGTCATTTATGGTAGGGTACTTTCGGTACTTTGAAAACGGATGCGGATTCGCCACAGCGGAAAGCGCCTTACTGAAGGCATTTTCCGCTGTGGCGAACCTGTGTGGCGAGCCAATAAACAGTAAAACAGGAAATCAACAAAAAAGAAAGATGTGTTCGTATGAGTACGAGTGTGTCTGCAGTTACAGTGCCGGACTCTGGTAAAAACCACGGTAGAATTGTACGAGAGGTCGTACAGATAGTCGTGGCGACGCGTCCATTTGATCCGATAACATTTCTCGGCAAAAAGTGGTCTCTTGTTGCCGGTGAACACGACGCGCGGTGCGACACCCTCACCAAGGTGGCTTTCTCCCAGGTCATCTATGAGACCTGCTTGAAGGAGGAAGAGTTGTCTATCACAGGCGAGGAGAAACTCACCCGTTTCAAGGCGAACAAGAATATTCGCCTCGGCGCCACAGTTTTCGCAGGACTCTGGGCGGATTATCAGGCCTACAAAGAGAACAGCGTGCTTGAGCGTCAATATCTATATAATAGGGAGCAGAAGCAGGATATTACTTATCTTGACTTCTTCGGTGATATCCTGCTTGACCCTTGCCGTCGCCGCGGTGTCCTCTGTTTGTGCCGCCGCGACATCGGCGTTTGGTACTGGGACTGGCAATACCGCTGGCTTGGCTACGGTTGGTACGCCGGCCACCATTCCGCGTCTCTCGCAAGTGAGGACTCGGGTCTTGAGGTTAAGTCCTCTGAACTTGAGACCTTAGAACTTCCCCGACTTTGTCAGCGATGGCAAGATCGGGGTTTTTTATGCTAGAGACGCAAGTAGGCGAGAACAACGCCTGTAGACGCCCGAACATCTGCAGACACCCGGTGTCTGCAAACTTTAAATTCTCACGCATTGAGCCGACGCGCATTTTTTGAAGAAACGGGCAAGAGTGCTAGAATGGCGACATTCCAGCACTTTTTGTTTGAGAGGAACAGGCGGGTTTAAGGCGTACACTCATGGAGGAAACCATACCAACTCAAAAATCTAAGATTGCGGAACGGGAGGAGCAAATCCTGAAGTTTTGGCAGGAGAGAGAGGCCTTCAAGAAATCCTTGGAGAAGAAATCTCCCAAGGGCGAGTTTGTGTTTTATGACGGACCCCCCTTTGCCACCGGCTCCCCGCATTACGGGCATATCCTCGCCGGCACTATCAAGGATGTGATTCCGCGATTCAAGACCATGCAAGGATTCCATGTGCCTCGGCGGTGGGGCTGGGACTGTCACGGGCTTCCGGTTGAGAACGAGGTGGAGAAAGAGCTCGGCTTCCAGAGCAAGAAAGATATCGTTGACTACGGCACGGAGAAGTTTAACGCACTCGCCAAGGAGAGCGTGATGCGCTACGCGGACGATTGGCGGCGGGTGATTCCGCGCATGGGGCGATGGGTGGACATGGTAAATGACTACAAGACCATGGACTCCGCCTACACTGAATCGGTCTGGTTTGTCTTCAAGACGCTCTTTGATAAGGGGCTTGTCTACGAAGGGTTCAAGCCCATGCATCTGTGCCCGCGCTGTGAGACGACGCTCTCCAACTTTGAGGTAACTCAAGGATACAAGGAAGTTACCGATACGGCGGTGTATGTGAGGTTTGCCCTGCAAGGAGAACCCAACACTTTCCTTGTCGCGTGGACCACGACGCCGTGGACGCTTCCAGGCAATGTCGCGCTTGCGGTCAATCCGGAAAAAGATTATGCGTTTATAGAAATCACGGCGTCAAACGCTCCTCTGTTTAAGATGGGCGATATCTATGTGTGCGGGGTGAAAGAAGATATCCTGAAGCGGATATTTTCCGAGGAAGGAGGAGCGTTTGAGTTTGATCCAGACTCCCGCTCGGGAATCTTTTCGTGGAAGGGAGAGCGGGTGTCGTTTGTCGCGCGGCAGGGCGTGTCGGGAAAGACCTTGGTCGGGCGACCCTATCTCCCACTTTTTGATTACTACACAAAGCCGCAGATGCGCGCGGATTCAGACCGGCGGATGTTCGCGGATGAGCGGACACAAGAGATGTCGGCATCTTTGGAGCGCGGATGGAGGGTGTACGGCGGCGATTTTGTGACGGAAGAGGACGGCACCGGCATTGTGCACATCGCGCCTGCCTTCGGTGAGGATGACTATGCGCTTGCCGAGCTGGAGAAACTTCCCTTTATCCAGCATGTTGGAAGCGATGGCGCTTTTAGACCGGAAGCGCGAGATTTTACCGGACTTCAGGCGAAACCGAAGGGCAATCCGCGCGAGACGGACGAAAGAATAGCCGCGCTACTTGAGACGCGCGGCCTGCTTCTCAAAAAAGAGTCGGTAACACATTCGTACCCTTTCTGCTGGCGGTGCGAGACCCCGCTCTTAAACTTCGCGGCGCCGTCGTGGTTCGTGAGGGTGACGGACCTTCGCGAGAAATTGGTTGAGGAAAATAAAAAAGTGCGGTGGATTCCGAAGGAGGCGGGTGAGTACCGCTTCGGCAACTGGCTCGCCGAAGCAAGGGATTGGGCGATTTCACGCTCCCGTTTTTGGGGTGCGCCCATTCCGGTCTGGCGTTGCGAGCGATGCAGGGCGCTTCGGGTACTCGGCTCGTTTGACGAGCTTCGCGCGAGGAGCGGCACGCGGTTCACCACTTTTATCTTTCTGCGCCACGGCGAGAGCGTGAAGAATATCAGGCATATCTTTGACGACTCTCCAACCGCCTTTCCGCTTACCCGCGCGGGAAAGCGGGAAGCCAAGGCAGCGGCCGAGCAGATTCGGAAGATGGGAGGCGTTGACGCGGTCTTCGCCTCTCCGGTGCGGCGGGCGCGCGAGAGCGCGGAACTCCTTGCCGCGCCGTTTGGAAAAACGGCAAAGATTGACGAGCGGTTACGCGAGGTGGACAGCGGGGAGTGGGATGGAAAGAGAGAGGATGACCTTGCGGCCGTGGAGTCGCGCGCCCGATACGACGCGCTTCCGCCTATGGATCACTACCGCGCGAAGCGCGGTGAGAACGGCGAGAGCTGGGAGGATGTGGAGCGCCGCATGGGGGAGTTTCTGCGCGAGGCGCTTACTAAGCATAGCGGCGAGCGCGTACTCGTCGTATCGCACGAGGGCCCGATTGTGTATCTCCTGAAAGCACTGAACCGTCTCACGCTTAAGGAGACCAACCGCTATTTTCGGAGGGAGCGTTTTGAAGAGTACGCAAAACCCATCGTCGTCCACGTTGATTTGAAGACCGGCGCCGCGCTTGACCCGCACCGTCCGTTCATTGATGAGGTGCGTATCTCGTGCGACGCGTGCGCGCGCGAGACCGGCACCGGAGTAGAGTTGATGCGCCGCGTTCCGGAAGTGTTTGACTGTTGGTTTGAATCAGGCGCCATGCCCTACGCCAAGGCGCACTACCCCTTTGAGCACGACGACGCCTTTGACCCGATCGGCGGATGGTTCAGGAAACTTCAGTAAAGTCAGCGCGACATTAGCGCAAGGAAGTCACACCATCAAAGCAACATCAACCGATGCGGCGGGTCACACTTCCGGTTTCTCGAATACCAATACATTCACCATTGATTCTGTTGCACCGAATGCGCCGGTTGTTATTCTTCCGGCAAACGGAAGCACCGTCACCACAACGACTCCGATATTTACAGGAACAGCAGAAGCAAACAGCAAAGTTCGTCTCTATGTTGATGGTATCTTGGTTGATTCAACAACGGCAAATGGTTCAGGAAATTATAGTTCGCTCAGTGCTACGTTAATTCAAGGTAGTCATACAATCAAAGTTACTTCAACAGATGCCGCTGGTAATACATCGGTATTTTCTAACATCAATACCTTTACCATCAATACCGGTGTACCGACTACTCCTGTCATTGCTTCACCGGTTGATAACAGTTCAACACC
>VMES01000044.1 GCA_007375655.1 Parcubacteria group bacterium Greene0416_79
AAAGGCATTGTCGGCGTTTCGTCTCTTCATTGCGGGATAGATCCGTTCATCGCCGCCTCCGCGTTCTTTCCGGCGGCTTTCCGAGCTTCATAAGCCGTTCCCACTCTTTTTTTCTTTGGAGAAGTTTGAGGGCTGACTGTTTCCGCTTGAAAGTTGATGCTGGACGCTGCCGGTATCTAATGGCGCGCCGGCGGTTTATGATACCCGCGCCTTGCACGGACTTGCTGAATCGGCGGAGCAAACTCAAGTTACTCTCGGTTCCGGTTTTACGCACCTCAACATTGGCGATGGACATGGTCGCATTCTAGCATGGGTGTTGGAGCGGCGCAATCTTCTGTTCCGAATATCTTGAATCATGAATCATGAAGCATGGAATATGGGATTATAGAGATGAGGCATACCCCATGCTTCGAGTAAGGGTTCAGAATGGAGGACACTATGCAATCTTGCGCTTCTTTAGATACGCGACCAATTCGCTAATCTTGACCGTCTCCTGCGCGCGCGTTGCGGTATTGCGGACGATGATCGCGTCCTCAAGCGCTTCACGTTGTCCCATAATGAGGGAGTACGGAGTATTCAGGTGTTCCTGCGCGGAGAGCTGGGAGATAAGTTTGTCGCGCGCAAGCGAATGGCAGAGTGGAATGTGGGCGCACCGCAACCTCTCAATAACCCGCAAGCTTTTGAGCTTTGCCTCAGTGCCGAGCTGAAGGAAAAAGAGAGTGGATTTTTTTATGAGCACTTGCCGGAGCGCGCCTTGGGTTTTCTCGCGCGCGAGGGAGACGGCGGCGCAAACATAGGGGATTTCCTTCCGCGCTCCAAACCGGCGGGCAAGGTTGTTGGAACGCATGCCTGCGGTAAGCGCCGGAGCGTTCTCTTTTGCATCCGCGGGGCGGAACTCAAAGACAATCTCACTCTGGAGCGCCGCGGGTCCGATGAGAGTGTGGTCAATGCGGTACGGAATGCGGAGTTCTTCAAGATATTCCAGCACTTCCTTGAAGTGGGCGCGGCTTGCTTCGGAGAGGGAGGCGATCGGCTTCGGCGCCTCCTCTGCGACGAGGCGGCACTTCTCATGAGCGCAGGCAAGCACCATCTGATTTTTCTGGAGGAGCGTTCGGCAGGAAGCGGGGAAACGGTCAAGATTTTTGCGATAATACGCGTTCAGCTCTCTGAAAAACCGGTTTGCGGAGTCGCGGTCGCCTATGCTGTTTATGGAGAGGCAGACCGACGCATGCCCTTCTTCAAGAAGCACGGCAGACGCCGTCTGGATAAGGAGCGCCTCCACGATGCTTTTGCCCGACCCGATGGCTGATAGGAGCAGGTGTTTCTCGCCTCGCTTTTTTCGCCCTTCGCCTGAAGAATCAAGGAGCGCATACAAGAGCGCGGGGAGGGGCTTTTCTTCAAACCGTTCCTTCTCCACGTGCCGCAACAGCGCCGCATGTTCTTCAATAGTCGGCATGGCCGCTTCGTTGCTTCTCCCTTTTCCGCTCGCGCTCTGGAGTGAGCGGACTCGTTCACGGTCTTCCTGCCTTACTCTAAACGCCGCCGGAAGCGGGGCGAAACCGTAGTAACACGCAACCTCAGCCGCGCGGTCCATGGTCTGGAACGCGCTGCTCTTTCTTTGCCTGGACGCTGCCTTCATTATGCTATGGGCGGGAGGCATGTAATACAATTGAACCGCCGAACTATAATTGATTGATACCCGCCTTCTGAATCGTTGCGTTACCTTTTGCAGGCGCTTCTTTACGGGTATCCAGTGATGCCGTTACTGATTTTCAGTTATTCGGCCGCGGTCGGCCAGGTTCCCGGAAAAAGTTTGAGTTCTGTGACGGGGAAGAGACGGATCAGGGGCTTGCCGATGATGTACGTGCGTTTGAGCGGTCCCCAGAGGCGCGAGTCCGCGCTTTCGTCTCGGTTGTCTCCCAACACAAAGTACTCGTCGCGCTTAAGCGTTATTGACTGCAGGGCAGGGCGGCTCTGTGGCGCCCGGGCATCTTGTTGCCAGAGAAAACCATCCGGATGTGCCTCGTTTTTAATGCGCACCGCGCCGTTCTCAAGTTCAACCGTTTCGTTGGGAAGCCCCGCTATCCGCTTGATGAGGAATTTTTTCGGTTCACCCGGGAAGCGGAAGATCACCACGTCTCCTCGCTTCGGCTCTTCAAACCGGTAGCTTATCTCGTCAACGATAAGATAGTTCCCGTTTTCAAACGTCGGCACCATGGAGGCGCCGGAGACGATGAACGGCTGCGCGATGTAGAGGCGGATGGGGAGCACGATTGCCGCGGCAATCAGCGCGAATTTCAGGAAGTCAATCCACGATTCTTTCTTCGGCGGTGTCTCGGCAGTTTCTTCCATATGAGGGGCATTGTAGTACAGATGGGTATAGTGGCGCAAGAAAATCGCGCGTATCAAAAAGTATGAATCATGAGATACTTTGAATAACGAAACGCAAAAAATGGTGGTCAACCTGTCACGTTCCGGGCTTCACACGTGGCAGGCTGACCTCAAAAAGCGCGTTTCGTTATTCACGGATGAGGTACGTATTCATCGGGGCGAGAAAGATGCTATACTTTCGCGTATGATCTATTTCCTATTTCATGTTCTATGCAGTGGGTAGTTGTCGGTTTAGGCAATCCTGGTTTAGAGTATGAAGATACCCGCCATAATACGGGGCGGATGATGCTCGAGGCCTTTCGGGTTGCTGAAATGTTGCCGGAATGGAAAGAAGATAAAAAATTGAACGCGCTCGTTTCAAAAGGTTCTGTATCAGGAGGCAACGGTCAGGTGTCGCTTATTCTTCCAAATACCTTCATGAATAAGTCGGGGGAGGCCGTGAAGAATTTTCCAGGTTCAATTTTCAAGTTTCAAGGGAAAGGCAAAGATAAGGAGATTACGAATCTCGCAGTTATCCACGATGATCTGGATATCCCGTTCGGCTCGTACAAGATATCGTTCAATAAGAGCGCTGGGGGGCACAGGGGAGTGCTGTCCGTTATCCGCGCGCTCAAGAGCCAGGCGTTTGTGCGCATTCGTGTCGGCATTTCTCCGGTTACAAAGAGCGGCAAGATACGCAAACCGCAGGGCGACCGGAATGTGGAACGTCATATTCTCGGCACCCTCACCCCAAAAGAACATGCGGCGTTTAAGAGAATCTCAAAGCGAATCGCGGAGGGGATTGCCGTCTTGGTGACTGAAGGCCGAGAAAAGGCAATGAGCCAATTCAATTAACCAAGGCCCGACTTTGTCAGATATAAAAAAGCTCACGTTGCCCGCGGGCAAGGTTTTCCTGTGTCGGTTCCGTGTGTGCCACGTTCCGCGTCGCTTCAGTGTTTTACCCCCACACCAATCCGCCACGGCGGATTGGTGTGGGGGGCAAGGTGTGGGGGTTTACTTCTTTTCTCCTGCAAACGAGAGTGCCATCTTCTGCTCCTTGGGGTCAAAGATGGTAATTTTGAAGGTGTAGGTCTTGCCGAGCTCAAGGTTTTTTCGGAGCCGCTCTTCGCTTCCGAACTCGGAGATATGCACGAGCCCCGCGACCCCTTCTTCAATGGAGGCGAGCGCGCCGTGCTTGTTGAACTTTATGACGACACCTTTGACTACCTCGTCTTTCTTGTATTTGTTTGCCGCGTCAATCCACGGATTTTGTTTCAGCGCTTTCATGGAGAGGGAGATCTTGCCATCCTTTATTTCTATAATCTTCACTTTGACCCGGTCTCCCACTTTGCAGAACTTGCGGGGGTCTTCCACAAGCGCCCAGTCAATCTCCGAGATATGCACGAGCCCTTCCAATCTTTCCTCAATTTTGACGAAGACGCCGAAATCAACGATGCCGGTCACTTCGCCTTCCAGTTCGTCGCCGACGCTGTATTTATCAATGATATGCTGGCGCTCCTTCTCCGAGGTGCTCTTTTCTGAGAAGATGAGTTTGTTCTCCTTCGGGCTCGCGGAGATGATGGTAACGGAAAGTTTCTCCCCGACGAGCTTTGAGAGCGCCTCAAAGATTTTGTCCTTGTCGCCGTCCGGCACGCGCGGGTAATGCTCGGATTTGAGTTGAGAGGCGGGCAGGAATCCCTCTATGCTCTGCCACTCCAGGATCACTCCGCCCTTGTTGGCTTCCTTTATGGCAAGTTCAAAGACGGTCTTCTCGCCGATGGCCCGCTCCGCTTCGCTCCACAGAAGCGCCTGCCGCGCCTCTTTGAGCGAGAGTTCCAGATAGCCGTCCTCATTGCCGGCGTCCACGATCTTTCCCGCCACCTTGTCCCCGGGATTTATTTTCTTGATGATGTCGCGAGCGTTGATGTACTCGCGTCCATAGATGACGCCGGTGCCAAACGGTGGGAGGTCTATATAGACGACGCCGCGCGCGGAGGAGAGGACCACTCCTTCCACGAGGTCTCCCTGAGACGGCAGGGGCGCGGTCGCCGTGAAGAGGCGGCTCATAAAAACGCTGTGGACGGCGCCGCGGTTTTCTTCTCCGTCTT
>VMES01000045.1 GCA_007375655.1 Parcubacteria group bacterium Greene0416_79
GCCCGCGCCAGCGAGCGCGCCGAGCACGGGAGGGTGCGTCAGCAGACTCGGCGCCTGGCGCAGGCCCCAGACGCTCGCCCCGGCGGCTCGCCAAAATCATCTCCATCACGCCCGCCGCCAAACGCGGGCGGCTCCGAGAACTCGTCTTCTCCAAACTCTCCGCCAAATCCCCCAGCTTCACTTCTAAAGAAGTCCTCAAAACAGGTCTGTATTGCCTCCCCGATCGCGGGGCGAGGAAACTTCTCTCCGGAAAGAATCGCGTCAAGCTCCGGCACCGCCTCGCGGATGCACGCTTCCACTTCCGGCGGCGCGTCCTCAAACGCTTCCTGCATCTGCTCCACTCCCTCGCGCATCATCTCGCGGTCGTCTTCACTAAGCAGGTCATGCTCCTCGGCAAACCGGAAACACGCTTCCTGATTGGCGGGGTTCTCGCAGTATGCCTCGCACGCGTCCCTGCCGCGGCATCCGCCCGGTCCCTTGCCGCCGGTCTTTCGCACCATCTCGGCCTCTTCCGACGGGAGAAACCCGGCTTCAAGCGCAAAGGCGATGCATTTTTCAAACACTTCGTCGTTCGGCGGGTCGTCGCACTGCCGCATCTCCGCAAAGGAGGTAAACGGCCCTGTCCCGCTCTCAAGCGCCGCAAACGCTTTCTCCGCCTGCTCCACCGAGATATCGTCGGGAAGGAGCCCGGCTTCTTTTCCAAATTCAAAACATGCGCGCGCGACGGCAAGGTCGCTCGGGTCCTCGCAGACCGCTCTGCACGACTCGGCATTCTTGCATTGCGGCGGAAGTTTGACGCCGCGCCGGAGCGCGGCCACTACCTTCTCTGCCTCCTCTAGTTCCTCTCCTTCCATAAGCCCCTCTCGCTTCGCATAACCGACACACTCCTCAATATGCGCCGTGTCGTCGCAGTAGCGCTTGCAGGCGCGCACCGGATTCTTCTCGTCGCGGGCGCACCCTCCGGGGCCGCCGTCTTCTTCAATCTTTCTGACTCGCTCGTTCACTTCGCTCTTGCTCGAAAACCCGTGGTACTCGGCAAACGTCTGGCACGCCTCCGCATTCTCCTCGTCATCGCAGTATGCCTTGCACGCGCCCTTGTCAGCGCAATTCCCCAGTTCAGGAATCGGAAACTCAATGTCAAACGGCGAGAGCGCTCCCGCAGAGAGCGCGATAAAGAGCGCGGCAACTGCGCCAAGGCAGAGAATCAAAAGGGGCACCTCGCGAAGGAGACGGGCCCGTGCATTATTCAAAAGGATTGACATACACGTCATTAAACGGATTCGTCTTCTCAAGCGGATTCTCTGCAGGAAGAACATATCGCACCGGATTGCCGCTCGTCGGAACCGAGACCTTCGGCGGCGCGGCGGCGCGCCTCGCCGCCTTCACTAATTCTTGCCCTGTCTGCTCACGTTGCGAGGGTCCCCCTTCACGCGAGAGAAACGCGCTATAGATAACCACTGCGATAGCAATAAGTACCCCGACAATAAGAACCGCTTGTTTGTTCATCTTGACTCTATTATATAGTGAGGGGAAAAGAACTCAATAAAGTTATACACAACCAAAACACTGCAGACAAAAACCACCCATACCTCCCCGACCTCCCCTTACCTCCCCGTGCTTCTCTAAATCCCTCTTCTATAATCCTTATCCCTAATATCCTTAATCTCCCCCACACCCCCAACCCGCCAGGTTGGTCTAGGTTTGTTTATTTTCTGGACTCAATGATGCCTTGCGCCACGTTGGGCGGAACCGGAGCATAGTGGTCAAACTCCATGGTAAAGCTCGCGCGACCTTCGGTCATGCTCCGCAATGTCGTGATATAGCCGAACATCTCCGCAAGCGGCACCTTGGCATCAATCACTTTGTTCATCACCCGCTCAAAGACATTCTGCACCTCCCCGCGCTTGGAATTAAGGTGTCCGGTCACATCCCCCAGAAATTGCTCCGGCGTCACCACCTCAACCTTCATGATGGGTTCCAACAGCACGGGCTTTGCTCGCTTTGCCGCGTCCTGCACCGCCTGCGAGCCCGCAATCTTAAACGCAATCTCAGACGAGTCCACTTCGTGATACGAGCCGTACGTAAGCTCAACGGAGAGGTCAACGAGCGGGTACCCCGCCACTACGCCGCGCTCCATGCCTTCCTTGATTCCTTTCTCCACCGCGGGAATATACTCCTGCGGAATGATGCCGCCTTTGATGGAGTCAATGAATTCAAAATGCTCCGAGCGCTTGACGTGCTTTGGAATCTTCTTGCCCTCCAGCGGGGGCCGCAAGGGGCGCACGGTCAATTTGACGTGCCCGTACTGGCCGCGGCCGCCGGTCTGACGGATATACTTTGCCTCTGCCTCTGCCTCACCCTGAACCGTCTCGCGATACGCCACCTGCGGCTTGCCCACATCGGCAAGCACGGAAAACTCGCGCTTCATCCGGTCCACCATAATCTCAAGCTGCAACTCTCCCATCCCCATAATCACGGTCTCTCCGGTCTCCTGGTCGCTCTTTATCTTAAAGGTCGGGTCTTCATCGGCAAGCCGCTTCAGCGCGTAGCCCATCTTCTCCTGGTCTGCCTTGGTCTTCGGCTCAATGCGAAGGGAGATGACCGGGTCAGTGAACTTAATGGGCTCAAGCACAATCGGCTTCGCCTCGTCGCAGAGCGTATGAGAAGTCTTGGCCTCCTTCAGCCCGACGGCGGCGGCAATCTCTCCGGCAAAGACCTGTTCCACCTCCTCGCGCTTGTCCGCCTGAAGCCGGACGATGCGCGAGAGGCGCTCGCGGTTTCCCGTCGTTGAGTTATAGACATAGGTGCCCGCCTCAAGCGTTCCCGAATACACGCGGAAGAACGCCAGTTGCCCGACGAACGGGTCTGTCTGCAGTTTGAAGACGAGCGCGGAAAACGGTTCGTCGTCCGACGGGTGTCGCTCTATCGGCTCCCCTGTCTTTGGATTTGTACCTTTAATCGCCGACATTTCAAGCGGAGACGGCAGATAATCAACGACCGCATCAAGCACTAATTGTACTCCTTTATTTTTGAGCGCGGCGCCGGTGAAAACCGGAAAGATTTTGTTCCCGATGACCGCTTTGCGAATCGCGGCTTTCAAAACATCAACGGCTACCTCTTTCCCGTCTAGATACTCTTGCATGAGGGCATCATCTTCCCCGACAATCTTCTCTACAAGTTCGTGCCGGTACTTCTTCGCCTCTTCCAGAAACTCCGCGGGGATTTCTTTCTCTACCACCTCTATCCCCTTCTCTCCTTCAAAGGAGTACGCCTTCATCGTGAGCAGGTCAATAACACCTGCAAAACGCTCCTCAAGCCCCATCGGAATCTGCATGCGCACCGCATCCTTGTTGAGCCGATCAAGAATGGATTTGTACGATTTTTCAAATGACGCGCCCATGCGGTCAAGCTTGTTGATGAAGCATATCCGCGGCACCTGCCCCTCGTCGGCATAGCGCCAGTTGGTCTCGCTCTGCGGCTCAACGCCGGCAACGCCGTCAAAAACGACCACCGCGCCGTCAAGCACGCGGAGTGAGCGCTTCACCTCTACGGTGAAGTCAATGTGTCCGGGCGTGTCTATGATATTGAAGCGATACTTCTTGCCTTTGTCGTTTTTATCCGAAACATAGGATGGCGTCCAAAAACAGGTAATGGCCGCGGCCGTAATCGTAATCCCGCGCTCCCGCTCCTGCTCCATCCAGTCCGTCACGGTATCACCCTCGTGCACCTCGCCGATCTTGTGAATCTGTCCGGTATAAAAAAGCACGCGCTCGGACGTCGTTGTTTTGCCGGCGTCTATGTGCGCGATGATGCCGAAGTTGCGCACCTTCTCCAATGGGTAATCTCTGTTCATACAATAAGATTAAGCGTCTATGCCTGCCCCGTAGTGAACCGAGTCCGCGAGGTTCTACTACTGGGGTGCGCGATAATGCCAAAGTTGCGCACTCGTTCTAGGGGATAATCTCTTAACATAATCTCTAATAAAACTCTAATGCTGACTCAAATTTTCTTGAATCCGATTCGCGGAATTCGGGTTCTTCAATTCGCATACGATTCGTAAATTCCTATAACAAAAAATGCGCCGACCAGAACGCCCGATGCGGGGCGACGGGCAAGAGCGTAACGATAAGAGTATCCTGCGGAGCAAAAAAAAGCAAAGGATGTAGACGCATACATCCGATTGTGAGAAGCGCCGTTGTCTGCTATACTTTTCGCATGAAAAAGCACTGGTCAGTTGATGAAAAGAAACTCTCCAAAAACCCCGAAGCGTACGCGAAGTGGAGATTGGAACAGCGCATCAATTTCGGGATTGGCGCAGAAAAGATAGACGAGAAGACACTGCGGACATACTGGAACAAACTTGATCTGGACCCTCACAAA
>VMES01000046.1 GCA_007375655.1 Parcubacteria group bacterium Greene0416_79
GTGTTATTGTAACATTGATTGAATTGTTAGCAGTCAAGTTAAGCCCTGTTGAGCCGATGGTACCCCACTGTAGTGTATGGAGTGTGCGACATTGCACGCTATGTGCCCTCGCTTGGGTGCGGTATGATAGTGCCATGCGTTCTTGGGCGCAAAAGCAGCGACTGCTTTTTATAGTCGTTCCTCTCCTTGTTTTTCTCCTTCTGGCGGGCATCTTTTCTTTGATTTCACGCAACCGTTCGGACTGTCTTAACGGAAGGCAAGACGGCGACGAGCGCGGCGCGGATTGCGGCGGTTCCTGCCGTCTGTTCTGCCCGGGTACGGCTACGGAGCCCTTGATTCAGTTTGTTCGCGCGGTGCCGGTTGGGGGAAGCGAGTGGGGAGCGGTCGCCTTGGTTGAGAATCGGAATGGAAACGCGGGAGCAGCGCGCGCACCGTATGTCTTCAAGCTGTATGATGCGGAGAATCTTCTTATCTATGACCGCCGCGGCAAGGCCTATATCCCCCCGCGCAAAGTCTTCGCGATCTTTGAGGGAGATATGCAGACCGGCAGCCGCATTCCGACTCGCGCCACGTTTGCGTTTACCGAGCCGCCTCGGTTTGAGCGCATGGATGAGGAGCCGTCGCTTCAGATACGAAACAAACGTTTTGCGCGCGCGGACGGCGTGTCGCGTCTTGAGGCGGTATTTCAGAATCCCACCCCCGTCTCGTTTGGACGAGTGGAGCTTACCGCGCTTCTTTTTGACGCGACAGGCAATGTGACGGCCGCGTCCGGGAGCGTGGTGGCGCCGCTCGCCGCGCGGGCATCCGCGCCGCTCTCGTTTACCTGGCCGCAGGAGTTTTCGACTCCGTCTCGCACCGAAATCTTTTACACGCTTCCGCTTCGCGCCGCGCCATAGGACGTTTCGGCTCGCGGCAATCTTTGCGCATCTGCCATGTCTATCTTCAAAGGCGCCTCACCGCTTCCAAGAGAACTGACGGCCATTGACTGGATTCTGTTTCTCGCAATTCTCCCGATTCTTGCCGCCGGGCTCGCAACGATGTACGCGTTTGGCGCAGAAGGCCAAGGATGCCCCGGACTAAGTGAGCGCATCCTTTCGGAGATTCCGGAAGACGCGCATACGGCGCAGGCCGTCTCTTGTCCTTCTTCGGAGACGACCGACGAGAATGTGTTGTTTTCTCGCCAGCTCGCGTGGATCGCGGTCTCATTCGCCTTGTTCTTCGGCGCCAGTTTCGTTGATTGGCGGTTTCTAAGAAGAAGCGGCGTTTTGTTTTCGCTCTTTCTTTTAGTCATCGGTGTCTTGCTCCTTCTCTTTTCCGCGGGGAAGATTATCAAAGGAACCCAGAGCTGGTTTGATTTTGGCGCGTTTTCACTCCAGCCCGTGGAACTGGCAAAACTCGTTCTGGTTTTGATTCTCGCCAAGTATTTCTCCAGGCGGCATATTGAGATTGCGCATGTGCGGCATATGCTCGTCTCCGGTTTCTACGCACTCGTCTTCTTCTTCTTGGTCCTGCTCCAACCGGATTTCGGCGGCGCACTCGTCATCCTGCTCATCTGGTTCGGCATGCTCCTTGTTTCCGGCATTTCCAAGAAACATATACTCGCCGTGGCGCTTCTCGGAGTCTTCGCTTTGGCATTTCTCTGGACGTTCGTGTTTGAGGAGTATCAAAAACAGCGCGTGCTCACCTTTCTGCATCCGCTTGCTGATCTTCGGGGAAGCGGGTACAACGCGGACCAGTCAACCATTGCGGTCGGCTCCGGAGGCCTCGCCGGCAAGGGACTCGGATACGGGACCCAGTCGCGCCTTCGCTTTCTGCCGGAGTACCAGACGGATTTTGTCTTTGCGGCCTTCGCCGAGGAATGGGGGTTTATCGGCGTCTTTATTCTCTTTGGGCTCTACGGGGCGCTTCTTTGGCGCGTCTTGGTGAACGCTATGCACGGCCGTTCCAATTTTGAGATTCTCTACGGGTTGGGCCTGGCGGTCTTCATCATGGGGCATTTTGTCATTCATGTGGGCATGAATCTTGGGCTCTTGCCGGTAACGGGGTTGAGCATGCCGTTTATGAGTTACGGCGGCACGCACTTGGCGACGCTTTTTCTGGGACTCGGCATCCTTATGGGTATGCGCCGGTATCGCCGCGCCGCGCATACCGAGGTCGTGCAGAGCGAGCTCATCGGAGTGCCTTAGGGCCCAAAGCGGCTATGGGAGGAGATATACGCGCGTTGTTTCCCGCACCATTTCAGAATAAGAGAAGTGCGTCTTGATGCGTGCGGCGAGGCGCGCCGCGAGCGCGCGCCGCGTTTCTGGGTGCGCCATAAGCCATGTGATTTTCTCTGCCAGCGCCGCGGTGTTTCTCTGCGGTACGAGCATGCCGCATTTCTCGTCGGAGATGATCTCGCGTATCCCCGGAATGTCGCTTGCCACTACTGGGAGTTTTGCGCTGCCGGCTTCCAGCATCGTATACGGCAGGCCTTCTTTAAGGGAGGGAAGAAGAAAGATATCAAACGCGCCGAGAAATCTCGCGGCATTTTCTTTGAATCCTGTGAAGAGGATTCGGTCTTTTACGCCGAGGGTCTCCGCGAGGTCTTCAAGCCGTGCTCGCTCTTTGCCGTCTCCGATGATGCAGAGCGTAACCGGAGCGCGCAGTGCGGCGACCGCGCGGATGAGGTATGAGAGTCCTTTGTTGCGAGTGCATTCCGCGATTGTTCCGAGCCACATATCGGGTAGTACGGCGCGCCGCTCTCCTGCGAGCGCGGCGCGCGCTTCCTCTCGCGGCACGGTGTGTGTTTCCTTGATGCCGTTTCTAATAAGATGTAATGCGCGCCCTTGGAGGAGCATCCGCGTACCCTGGGTATAGTCACCTTGAGAGAGGGTAATGATATCAGTTGCGAGGAGCGCCGTGAGGGCGCTCAAAAACCAAAGAATGGCACGCATCATCTTGCCGCGCGGCTCATTGAAGGGCCAGCCGTGGACGGTGAATACAGCTTTCAGCGTATAGCTTTTAGTTGTTAGGAAATTATTAAGTTGAAAACAACGAAACGCGGCGGCGCCGAGGCCCGCGGCTTTTGAACTGTTGAGATGCACGATATCCGGCCGCTCTTTCCGAAGCAGCCGGTAGAGTTCCATACAGGCGCGCCATTCTTTTCCAAAGCGGATATCGCGCTTGAGAGAAGGGAGGAGCACGGTGCGGATGCCGGAGGCGAGGAGCTTCTCCGTCAGGAGCCCGTTTCCTCCGCAGGCAACCACGGTTTCAAACTGCTCTTTGGGAAGCGCGACGGCAAGGTCAAAGACATACCGCTGCGCTCCGCCCCAGGTTCCTTTGGTGATTACGTAGAGTATTTTTTTTCTTTGCATGGGTGTGTTTAACACAGTACACAATAATCCGCCTCGCTTCTTCTTTTTCCATCTTTCATTTTCCACGGTGTCACAGCGTATATTTACTTGCTATAGCAAGAAAATATACATCATCGGACTAAGGCGGAGCGCGTTTCTTTTTCGCCTCTGCCTGGGTTATCTGTATTGTCAATGCCGGATTTTGTTGTATTATAGTGCCATGATTTCACATAGAGCGGAAGCGTTTTTTTTGTTTATCGGAGACATCGCTCTCCTGTACCTCTCCCTCCTCCTCGTGCTTCTTCTGCGCTATGGTCTCCCGTTGGACCAGCTGGTTATCCGGTTGCACTTTTTGCCGTTCTCCATTCTCTTCGTTGCATGGATCCTTGCGTTCTTTGTGGCGGGGCTCTATGAACAGCATACGCTCATGTTTCAGAAGCGGCTGCCGTACCGACTGCTCCGTAGCGTTTCGGCAAACGCGGTCATTGCGGCGCTCTTTTTCTATTTCTTTCCTGCGTTCCTCATCACTCCTAGAGCTAACCTTTTTCTCTACCTCATTGTTTCTTCCGCGCTTCTCTTCTTCTGGCGGCTGTACGGAACCGTACTTCTCGGTTCCGGCGAGAAACAGCCGGCGCTCCTTATCGGAAGCGGAACGGAGATGCGGGAACTTGAGGCGGAACTCATAGGGAATCCTCGGTACGGCATCCGTCTCGTTTCCGTTGTTGACGCCTCCGCCAGTCTTCCTGCGGCTGGCATGGCAGAGATGCTCCGCCGCGCAGAGCGCGAAGGGGTGACGTTTGTGATCATTGACCTTCGGCACGGCGCCATAGAACCGATCTTGCCGCACCTCTACGCGCTTCTCTTTTCGCGCGTTAAGTTCGTTGACCTTTATAGGGTATACGAAGAGCTCTTCGGCCGCGTACCGCTTTCCCTTTTGCGCTACCATTGGTTTCTGGAGCACATCTCGGCGACTAAGCGCCGCTCGTATGACCTTTTCAAGCGGGCGATGGACATCTTCCTGTCGC
>VMES01000047.1 GCA_007375655.1 Parcubacteria group bacterium Greene0416_79
TACCCCAAGTAGACGCCATTCTCTCGCTTCTCCAGTCCTTCAGCGCTGATGCGAGCGTGATTGCGGATGTGCGCAGCGCCCTCACTGCGGCTCCTGCCGCACCTGTGATAGGTATCCAAAGTGCCGTCTCCTTCACCCGTTCCCTCAAGACCGGCACCACTCATGCTGATGTACGCGCTCTCCAGCAACTCTTAAACACTGACCCTGAGACGAGAGTGGCCCCCTCTGGCGTAGGTTCTCCAGGGAACGAGACCTCTTACTTCGGTCCTGCCACCAGACGCGCAGTGGGGAAGTTCCAGGAGAAGCACGGACTTGCCAAGCCAGGAGATGAAGGCTATGGCAATGTGGGTCCCAAGACCCGCGCCAAGCTCAATGAACTCGGAGCCCCTGCAACCCCTGCAACCCCTGCAACCCCTGCAACCCCCCTCCCAAGCATCATCTCATTCACCCGTTCTCTCGGAAGCGGCACCACTCATGCTGATGTGCGCTCCCTCCAGCAACTCTTAAACGCTGACCCTGAGACGAGAGTTGCGGCCTCTGGCGTAGGTTCTCCCGGGAACGAGACCTCTTACTTCGGTCCTGCCACGAGGCGTGCCGTGCAGAAGTTCCAAGAGAAGCATGGTATTGCGGGACCCGGCACCTCTGGATACGGCGAGGTTGGGCCAAAGACCCGCGCTAAACTGAATGAACTCCTTACCGAAGGCGCCTCCACCGACCTCCTCCAAGGCCAGATTGACGCCTCCCGTAGACAGATAGAGACCCTGGAAGCGGAACTGCAGGGAGGACGGTAAAGGGGGAGAGCCGAGCAGGAACTAGAGAAGCGCAGGAGACCGGCACGCTATTTCAGAACACAAGAAAGACCCACCCTTGCCGGATGGCAGGGGTGGGTCTTGGCTGCAAGCTATGTTCCTTACCGGCGTGAATAGTGACGATGAAATCCACCGTCATGCACGGGCACTTTCCGTATGGTAGCAAGAATCTCTTCGTCATCATCCGTGATGCGGTAGAGTTCCATGTCGTTTTGGTCAATGGCGTGGTGCAACGTGAAGACGTTTTCCTTTATGAATTTGTCAAGCGGCTCCCAATAATCCTTGCCGACGAGAAAGATAGGGACGCGCCGGATTTTGCTCGTCTGAACCAAAGTGGCAATCTCAAAGAATTCGTCAAGCGTGCCGAAGCCGCCCGGGAAGAAGAGGTACGCTTCGGCGGCGAAGGAGAGCGCCACTTTTCGGACGAAGAAGTATGAAAACTCAATGGAGGCCGTGGTGTACCTATTTGATCTTTGTTTCTGCGCAAGACGGATGTTGAGCCCCACCGACTGTCCGCCCGCTTCAAACGCGCCGCGGTTTGCGGCTTCCATGATGCCGGCGCTTCCGCCCGTGAGCACGGTGTAGCCGAGTTCCGTTGCAATCCTTCCGGCGATTCTCCGCGCCTTAATGTAGTGCTCATTTTTTTCAGTAGATCGGGTTGAGCCGAAGAAGGTGACGGAACGGGGATAGTTTTGCAGAAAGGTGAACGCCTCGGAAAACTCGCGGTCAATGCGCGAGACGCGGTTTCTGATCGCTTCGTGGATACTTTCTCTGGTGAGCGGTTCGGGGTGAGGTGAGGACATGTACGGTCTTTTGTTCGTCATACGGCTATTGTACGGGGAGAGGCTTTTTTACGCAATAAATCTTCAAGGAGGATTTGGGGAGAGACCGAATGCATCATATACTCAAAGGCATGCGGTTTGCTATACAGAAAAGAATGAAAAACACGCTCGGGCGCGCCGGTGCGCTTGAGACGGCGCATGGGGTTATAGAGACCCCTGCTTTTGTCGCGGTCGGGACTAAGGCAACCGTGAAGGCGCTTACGTCGGAGCAGATAAAGGAAATCGGAGTGCCCGTGGTGTTTGGAAATACCTACCACCTTTACCTTGAGCCGGGCGAGACGGTTATCAAAAAAGCAGGAGGCCTCGGCAAATTCATGGGCTGGTCGGGACCAACCATGACCGATTCGGGAGGTTTTCAAGTATTTTCACTTGGCGCCGCGTACGGCAAAACTGAACGCTCAAAGATAGCAACACATTTACAACATACCAACAAACTTGAGAATGTTGGTATGTTGTCAGAGGGGGTGCTGGCAAAAATTGATGAAGGCGGTGTAACATTCAAATCCTACAAAGACGGAAGTACCCACCGCTTCACGCCCGAACGCTCCATTGAGATTCAGCATGCTATCGGCGCCGATATTATTTTTGCCTTTGATGAATGTACTTCTCCAGAAGCCCCACTTCAATACCAACGAGAGGCAATGGAGAGGACTCACCGCTGGGCAGAACGTTCGCTCCGTGAACACCGAAGGTTATTCTCTAATTCTCACGAATTAGAGAATAAGGATACTCAGACTTTATTCGGGATCGTGCAGGGCGGGAGATTTGAAAAACTTCGCAAAGAAAGCGCGCGGGTAATCGGCAAAATGGAGCTTGTCCAACCCGACGGCAGTCGGTGCGGGTTTGATGGATTCGGCATCGGCGGCTCGTTTGAAAAAGAGGATATTGATACGGTGCTTGATTGGGTGAACTCAATCTTGCCGGAAGAAAAGCCACGACATCTCCTCGGCATTGGCGAGCCGCTTGACCTTTTCGGCGCGGTTGAAAACGGCTGCGACCTCTTTGACTGCGTGGCTCCGACTCGCAGAGCGCGGAACGGCTCGCTCTACACTTCGCGCGGCCTCATTGCGATTGAAAACGCAAGGTATAAAAATGACTTTACGCCGATTGAAACCAGTTGCGGCTGTTATACCTGTAAGCATTTCACCCGCGCCTACCTCTCGCACCTCTTCCGCTCCAAAGAAATTCTCTCAAACACCCTCGCCTCCATCCACAATCTTTACTTCATCATTCACCTCGTCAGGCGTATACAAGAGACAATTCTGGAGGGCAATTTCGCGCGGTTCAAAGAGGATTTTTTGAGCGGATATCAGGGGTAGCAGGGATATTTCAGAGTGTTCGGTAGAGGTCGTGCGGATAAATTCACTCAGTACCGAAGCAATTCCGCAGGATTCTGAGGAATTTTGTCAGATTCCGGCGCACACCGTCCAGCCAAAACTCCATTTACCCCGTTAGAATACTCCCGACTCTGTCGGCGGTAGATCCCGTTAGAAGTCAGGCGCCAAACACCTGACTTCTAACGGGCTAGAAATAGCGGATGGGAGTATATGCTCCCATCAGCCGGTCGCGAAGCGCCCGTTCTAACGGGGTTTACGAACCATGTCTGACTCCCGCTACTTATCCACAGAGATTCTTAAAAATCCAGATAATCTATGGGCATTTTTGGTATAATTTTCCTACGGTCACGCCGAGTTTCGGGTGCGCTGTAGAGATATGTTGACCGAATGTCACATAAATGACTAAAACGCCTAAAAGCAAGAGGCATTTTCGTGTGTGGAGTGTTTTTTCGTGTTTTCTGGCTCTCCTATTGTCATTCACTTTCTTATTTTCTCCTGTTGCGGTTTACGGAGCTTCCGGGGTACCGACCATTCTTAGCTATCA
Organism: Parcubacteria group bacterium Greene0416_79; assembly: GCA_007375655.1. Lineage (GTDB taxonomy): Bacteria > Patescibacteriota > Minisyncoccia > Phycocordibacterales > UBA10002 > UBA10002. The sequence continues at coordinate 3,533 of VMES01000047.1, forward strand.
GGGACGACTTGCCAATTCAAGCGGGGATTTATTGGGTGGTTCCGGGACGACGTACTATTTCAAATTTTCTATTTGGGATAATGCCACGGTTGGGTCTGGTACGAGACTTTGGCCCATTGGTGTCCCTGCTACCACAACCTCAACGGTTCGTCAGGGAGTTTTTACCGTAAACATAGGCGACACTGCGAATAGTTATCCCGATGTTCTTGATTACAACTTTAATTCCTCAAGCGACATCTATCTTCAGGTTGAAGTCTCCTCTGACAACAACTCTTCCCAGACTCTCTCTCCGCGCCAGCGGATAAGCGCGTCTGCATTCGCGAGGTTGAGTAGTGCCGTGAGCGGCTCCACGACCCCTTCTTCTTTTGGAACCACAACGCCATTCGGCACCTCCGTCGTATCGGTTGAGGCGACTTCAACTAATACTACCGCGCTTTCTCTGCGTTCTGTCTTGAACCAAATCGCCAATATCTTTCAAGTCCAAAGTTCAACCGGAGCTAACCTACTTTTTGTTAATTCAACGGGCGGATTTTTTGCGTCTTCAACGCTCCAGGCAACGGGAGCGGCGCGCTTTTTCTCCACGCTTCGTGCTGACGATACCATCACGGCCGCAGGTGGGTTGACTGCCTCTGGTCTTGCCTCGCTCGCGAACGCCTCCTCCACTCTTCTCTCCGTGACAGGCACCGCCTACTTCGGAGGAACCGCGACCTCTACCTTTGGGTCCGACGGTACCCTCACGCTTGCCTCGGCGCTCGGCGCCTCATCGGGCGGCACAGGGTGGGGAACGATTACGGCCAACAAGGAGCGTTGG
>VMES01000048.1 GCA_007375655.1 Parcubacteria group bacterium Greene0416_79
GAAGCCGCCCGCCTTGATCGTCTGCTCGGCACGCTCTTTAGCGAGGAGCAGATCTTCCGCATTGACCATTATCTGGCGAAGGAGACGATTCAGAACGTCCTCTCCTTCCGGTTTTCAAACGGGCTCTTTGAACCGCTCTGGAACCGCACGCACATTGAGCGCATTTCTCTGCAGATGTTTGAGAAGGAAGGCGTTGTCGCGCGCGGAGCGTTCTATGACGGCGTCGGCGCGCTCCGCGACGTCGGGCAGAATCACTTGCTGCAGATGCTCGCGCTCGTCGCCATGGAGAATCCGCGGGAACTTTCCGCCGCGCGCATCCGCGCGGCGCGCCTCAAGGTGCTCCGCACGGTCTCTCATGGCGGGCAGCGCCTTGTGGAGCGGGTGGTGCGCGGGCAGTACGAGGGGTACCGGCGCGAGCCGGGGGTCTCTCCGCAATCAGAGACCGAGACGTACTTTTCTCTTACGGTCTTTGTGGAAAACGCGCGCTGGAAGGGCGTGCCGTTCATGCTTCAAAGCGGCAAGGCGCTTGCCGAGCAGAAGGTGGAGATCTCGGTCTTTTTCAAGCCCGCGCCGTGCTTGTGCCCCGAGCGACACGAGAAGCCGCACCAAAACATGCTGACATTTGGCATCTCGCCGCGCGAGGAGATCTCCGCGCTTTTTTGGGCGAAACGTCCGGGATTCTCATTTGAGTTGGAGCCGAAACGACTCTCGTTCTCCTTTGCCGAGGGAGCGCTTGCGCGGGAGATTCCCGACGCGTACGAGCGCGTCCTCTACGATTGCCTGCGCGGAGACCAGACGCTCTTCGTCTCCACAGGTGAGGTGAGGGCGGAGTGGCGTCTCATCACGCCGATACTTGAGAAGTGGTCCAGTTTACCGCTGCATTCATACGCGAAGGGAAGCGCGGGGCCGGAGGCAGGCAATCCTTAATCCTTAATCCTTAATGGAAGTCTCATTACTTTCTCTATTTGTGAAGGATTAAGGATAAAAGATTTATAGTTATGCGTATAGGGTACATCGGTCTCGGGAAGATGGGGCTTGCCATGGTGGCGCGTTTGCTTGAAAAGAGCTGGCAGGTGGTTTCGTGGAATCGGAGTCCAAAACCTTTGCGGGAAGCGAAGAAAGCCGGCGCAGCGGTGAACCACACTCTTGAAGGAGTGTGCAAAAAGATGAAGGCGCCGCGTCTCATCTGGCTCATGGTGTCGCAGGGGGCGGTGGACGAGGTACTCGCAGAACTCGTGCTGCATCTCTCCCGAGGGGATACGGTGATTGACGGGGGGAATTCGTTCTACAAGGACTCTATGCGCCGCGCCAACGCGCTGGCGAAAAAAGGCATTCATTTTCTTGATGCGGGTGTCTCCGGCGGTCCCTTTGGCGCGCGAAAGGGCGCGTGTCTTATGATTGGCGGCGACAAGAAGGTATTCAAAAAGTACGAGAAGCTCTTCTTGGATCTATCCGCCTGTAGGAAGGTAAGCATTACACTACGATATACACATACTGACAAACTTGAGAATGTTGGTATGTCGTCTTTTGGAGGAGCGGGGGGGAGCTATGCGTATGTCGGGAAGTCCGGAGCGGGGCATTTTGTGAAGATGGTGCATAACGGTATTGAGTACGGCATGATGCAGGCGATCGCCGAAGGCTTCACCCTCCTCCGGAGCGCAGATGAACGCGGATTGACTGAGACGCGGATGAATGCGGATACCGAAGACGCAGATAGACGCGGATATACAGGCACGCGGATTCACGCTGATAAAAAGAGGGTAGGTTTCGGTTTTGATTTGAGAGCGATTGCGGAGTTGTATAATCAAGGAAGCGTCATTGAGTCGCGGCTTATGGGTTGGCTCGCGAAGGCGTTCAAGGAGCATGGGGAGGGGCTTACGAGTATTTCAGGAGACGTGTCCCACAGCGGCGAGGGGCTCTGGACGGTTCTGACTGCGAAAGAACTCGGCGTTCCGGTCAAAGTCATAGAGGATGCGCTCACGTTCCGCGTCAACTCAACGGGCAACCCGAGCTACACGGGGCAGGTGGTCTCGGCGCTCCGGAATCAATTCGGGAGACACGAGGTGACCAACGACCAACGACCAACGACCAACCACTAACGACCCATAACCAGAAAGCGTCATCGGATCTGTTTTACCCCCACACCTTGTGTGAAATGCCCTGCGCTCTGCGCAGGGTTCCCCTCTTCCTTGCCCCCACACCAATCCGATGCGGATTGGTGTGGGGGCAAGGTGTGGGGGTTTACAGTTGTAGGTCGTAGGTTGTGTGTGGTAAGTTACGCATCATGGAAGAAGCAATACGGGATTTTCATAAACAATTCTTATTCAAACCCGAGGTGGTTAATGCGGATAAGCTCCCGCGCGCGAAGAAGTTCGTCGTGGGCGGGATGGGAGGGTCACACTTGAGCGCTGGACTGCTGGCGGTCTGGAAACCGGAGTTGGATATCATCATCCACCGCGACTACGGGCTTCCCGCAGTCGGCGATGCGCATGAACGGCTCTTTATCGCGAGCTCGTATTCGGGAAACACCGAGGAGACGCTTGATTTTGCAAAAGTCGCGGGCAAGAAGAGGTATGATCTTGCCGTGGTAACTGTCGGCGGCAAGCTCCTTGCGTTTGCAAAGGCGAAAAACCTCCCGCATGTCGTTCTTCCCGATGCCAAGATTCAGCCGCGCTCGGCGCTCGGGTTTTCGCTCGGGGCGCTCCTTGCGCTTATGCGGCAGACGCGTCTCCGCGAAGAACTCGCGTTGCTTGCGCAGCGCCTGTCGCCCGCATCTCTTGAGGGCGCGGGGAGGGAGCTTGCGAAGATACTGCAAGGCAGAGTACCCATCGTCTGTTCTTCCGCTCGCAACGCGCCCGTCGCGTTAAACTGGAAGATAAAGTTTAACGAGACCGGAAAGATTCCCGCGTTCTTCAATGTTTTTCCTGAGCTTAACCACAGCGAGATGACCGGCTTTGATGTGATTCCGGCGACGCGCGCTCTTTCAGAGCGTTTCCATTTTGTCTTTCTCACGGATCGCGGAGACAACCCGAGGATTGTAAAACGCATGGCACTCTGCAAGAAACTTTACAAAGACCGCGGGCTTCCGGTCGCCGAGGTTCCGCTTGAAGGGCATTCGGTTCCCGAAAAGATATTCAGGTCTCTCCTCGTCGCCGATTGGACGGCGTTCCACGCGGCCAGGTTTTACGGCGCCGAGCCAGAGTAGGTTCCGATAGTTGAGGAGTTTAAGCGACTGATACCTTAGCACATGAAGAGTGGAGATCAGATATCCACAAGTGGTGGGTATCTGATCTCCCTTTTCAGGGTTGTACAAAGAGTTGACAAAAAGACCGGGCTGGCTATACTAGTGCAATTACCGGGCGAGTGAGTTCTGGTTGCCTTGAGCAAGGATTATCGGGCGAATGTCCTGTATCATCTTGCTAAGCAAAAACTAGAAGATATATAAAAAAGTAAGATCCCTTGAAAGACAGGGAGTTTTTATGTTGTGCGCTCATTTTTGAGGCAGAGGCGGGTTTTTTTATAACAATTACGCCATGGAAACATCTTTGTATGCAACAGGTTCGGCAAGTCGTCCCCAAAAACATTTTGGAAGGTACACCCCCCCGCAGACGACGCTCCCTAATTTAGTTGAACCCCAGCTTGAGTCGTTTAAGTGGTTTCTTACGCGCGGGCTTAGCGAGGTCTTTTCCGAGTTTGCTACGGTGAAGGATTATTCCGGGAAAAAGTTTGAACTTGAGTTGGCGGGTTTCAGTCTCTCGGCGCCGAAGTACGGCGAGTTCCATGCGAAGCAGAATAAACTCTCCTATGAAGCGCCGCTCAAGGTGACGGTGCGTCTCAGAAACAAGCTGCTCGGCTCGGTGAAGGAGCAGGAGATATTTATGGCGGACCTGCCGCTTATGACGGCGCACGGCACCTTTATCATCTCCGGCATTGAGCGCGTCATTGTCCCGCAACTCGCGCGCTCGTTCGGGGTGTTCTTCACGGCGGACGAGATTAAAGGCAAGAAATATTTCGGGGCAAAGATTATCCCCGCCCGCGGCGCCTGGATTGAGATTGAGATGGATGTTGACGGCGCGCTCTATGCGCGCATTGACCGCAAGCGGAAATTTCCGGTCACCGCGCTCTTGCGGGTGCTTGCCCGCGCAGATTTTGCGAGGCAAAACTTGTCCAGGCGAGCCCGAACGGCCGGTGCGAAGCCAAACCT
>VMES01000049.1 GCA_007375655.1 Parcubacteria group bacterium Greene0416_79
GGAAAGGGCGTTCAAGACCGTTTACGTAAAGACCAAAGAGATGAAACTTTCTCCCGTCCGCGCCCTTCTTGACGATTCATATTCGTACAACGAACTCCGCCTCGCCCGCCTCTTCCTCCCCTCCGTTTCAAGGACCGGAAAATAAAAACCACTCGTCCATATCCCCGCCGCAGCGTTGTCGGGGAATTCTGCGGACAGAGTAAACCCCCACACCTTGACCGCAGGGCATTTCACACAAGGTGTGGGGGTAAAGCCCATTCTCATCTATTCTCTAATTCGTGAGAATTAGAGAATAGCAACACGCTTCACCTACTGATAATCACATAACTCGTCAGCGGCTTTCGTGCCCCCGTGAAGCCACTAGTTGCGCTAAGATGTCGCAACAGAAGAGGAGTGGGGATAAGTGTTATGCATAATATGAAAATCCTATTCATAATTTTCAAATTGATTTTTGCGAAGATCTTTGTTACGGTTGAGCTTACGAAGAGGGCATGACCATAACTCTATGAGTACGTATGTTCATCTCAAAGAAAATCCTGTATGCGGTTTGCGGCGTAGCGATACTTGTCGCTGGTATCTTTATTGGCGGATCGTTCAAGAATGGAACGGAGACGCCAACGGCGGAACAGACGGCGGCGGTTGTCGCGGTGTCGGCGGAAAACAGCGCTATCCCTCCTCGGACCTCAATACCAGAGTTAAACTCGATACGGGGTACCGCAGGAGGGGAAGAGATGGTGAAAGTAACCCGCGTGGTGGACGGCGACACGATTGAGGTGAAGATAGGCGGCAAGACAGAATCGGTGCGCTACATCGGCATTGATACGCCGGAGACGGTTGACCCACGGAAGCCCGTGCAGTGTTTTGGGGTGGAAGCGTTAAAGAAAAATAAGGAATTGGTTGAAGGAAAGATAGTACGTCTGGAAAAAGACACAATCAACCGCGACAAGTACAACCGACTTCTGCGCTATATCTGGCTCGGCGATACCCTCATCAATCAGACGCTTGTGGAGCAAGGATTTGCCAAGTCCTATTCCTACCCGCCGGACATCAAATATCAGGACAAGTTTGTGACGGCTGAAAAGAAAGCGCGGGAAGACAAACTCGGTCTTTGGACTGCGTGCGTGTCCGTATCCATGTCAGCAACGCCGACGGCGCCTACTGCGCAAACCGCAACCGCGAATCCTTCCTGCGCGATTAAGGGAAACATCAGCGCGTCGGGCGAGAAGATCTATCACCTGCAGGGGTGCGGTTCCTATGCGAGAACCATAATTGACGAAGACCGCGGCGAACAATGGTTTTGTTCCGAGCAGGAAGCTCAGTCCGCCGGCTGGCGCAGAGCGCTGAATTGTCCGTGATGAATATTTCTATGGCCAATGTGACTCATGAGTTCTAGAGAAAGCGCAGGTTGAAATAGCATTGAAACAGAAATGCTTGCGCGAGGACGGCAGGGCGGGGTAAGGTGGTGGTATGCAAAATGAGACACGGGTCAACTTAAAGCACCTCTTGGAGGATATGCGGGATAGTTACCGCGCGGCGCTTGAAGAGATTATCGTGACCGAACTCATCGCCAACGCGCTGGACTCCAAAGCGACCCGACTTGACTTCACCGTGGACGAGGAGGGGCGCTTCTTGCGTTGCGTGGACAACGGGGTGGGAATGAAGCGTCCCGCGCTCAAGGAATACCACAACATTGCTTCATCCGACAAAATCCGCGGCCAGGGCATCGGGTTTGCCGGTGTCGGCGCAAAGCTCTCGCTCCTCCTTGCCGAACGGGTGGTTACCGAGAGTAAGGGGGGCAGAGGGTCCCGCGCCGCAACCGAGTGGCGACTCGCTAATCCTTACCGCGCTCCGTGGAAGTTCATCCCGACAAGCGGCGCGGTCGGCACTCCGCGCGGCACGAGCGTTACCCTTCACTTTGGGGACACCGAATCGCATCTCTTGCAGGCGGAGTTTATCGCCGATGCCGTCCGCGCTCATTTTTACCCTCTCTTTCACGACTATCTCGGTGAAGAGATCTTGCGCTTTGTCTACCGAAAAGGAGTGGAGGTAACGGTGAATGGCGAGGTGCTCTTGCTCCCGGAAGAAGAACAGCGCTTTGACCATGGATTCAAGGTCTGTATCGGGAAAAACCGCCACCCTGCCGGAGCGGGGTTCCTGACAAAAAAGGTCTTGGAGCAAGGATGGTTCGCGCGTCTTTCGGGCCGCGCTCCGGGGGAACGACATCTCGCTTCCGGCCTCTCGGTCTCAACATTCGGCAAAGTGATCAAGACCGGCTGGGAGTGGGTCGGCATCATGCCGAAGAGCGCGGGAGAGCTTGTTGGAGTTGTTGAAATTCCGGCGCTCTCCGAGGTGCTCACCACAAACAAGAGCGACTTCCTGACCGACGCGCCGCACCTGCGAAAGTTTTATCGCCTCCGGAAGGCCGTCCAGCAGGCGATTCTTCCGGTGCTCCGTTCGCTCGGCGAGTACGCGCCAGCAGAGCGAGGAAGCGCCGCAAAAAACATACGGCCGCTCGCGCGGGAGATTGAAGCCGTTCTGCAAGGGCTCTCGTCCGAATTTCCGGAACTTGAGACACTGCTCGGGTCGCGCCGCGGACAGGGTTCTCCGACACCGGAGGCGAGCGGTACAGAGGCGGCGCACACGCTCATGGACGCCGCGGAACCAAAAACCACTCCTCCCGTTGCGCGTGAAGAAAGATCAGGAGGAAAATCTGGACGAAAGAGCGGCACCGAGACCAGAAAGAAACCTGGGCTTGCGCTTGCGCTTGAGGACTTGACGGATGCTCCCGAGTCGCTTGGCCGCATGGTAGAGGACACCGTCTCAATCAATACGCTCCACCGAGCGTGGAAGAAGGCGCTTCTGACAAAACAGGAGGAGTACCACATTCTCGTAGTTGTCGGGCTGGTGCTCGCGGAGTTTGTGGCGCCCGAAAAGCACCCGCTTGAATTTCTCGCAAAGTTTCTTTTGTCGTGGAGCGCCGTGGAGGCGGATGCTTCACCGAAGGCGCAGGCGATGCTATGATGAACTGGCAAAGCGATTACTGGAAAGATCTGGCATGAAAAAATCTTCAGGAAAACGAGTACGCAAAGGGTGGGAGTGGTTTGATGACTGCGCAATCTGCCGCGCCTGCAAAGCAGCGGAGGAACGGGGGCGTTCGCTCTCACTCTCCGAACTTGAGGCGGCGTTCAAGAAAGCGAACGCCCAAAACGGCCGCGGGAGCAGAGCGGAACAACGGCATGAAAAATGAAAGTGCGAGAGGATTAGTGATTGCTATGGCAGTTGTTATTATGACGGCAGGAATCGGCGCGTGGGGTTTCAAACGAATCGGGTCGGAGAAATCGGCAGTGCTGATGCAAAAACAAACAATGGCTACGCAAGAGATCAAACTTATGAGTACAGCGTTTCCGCAAAATGGGAAGATCCCCGCGCGGTTTACCTGCGACGGAGAGAATCTGAGCCCGCCGCTTCTGATACGCGGGGTGCCGGCGGGAGCAAAAGCGCTCGCGCTCATCATGCACGATCCGGACGCGCCCCGCGCCGGCGGTTGGACGCACTGGGTCAAGTGGAACATCCCGCCGTCAGCGGTCGCTATCGGCGAGGGAGAGGAACCAGCGGGCGTTTCCGGCAGGGGCACCGGAGGAGCCTTCGCCTACCAAGGGCCGTGCCCGCCGTCTGGAACGCACCGGTACATCTTCACCGTCTACGCGCTTAACGCTGAACTTTCGCTTTCCGAAGGCGCCACAAAAACAGAACTTGAAGCCGCGATGGCAGGACATACTCTCGGCACGGGAGAGCTCATCGGCCACTACGCGCGGGAGCAGTAGTCCCTTCCAAGGACTGACCTTGGAAATCCAAGGTCAGTCCTTGGAAGAGAAATCCTCAAATTATTTGCCCAGGTACAGGTATAGGTAAATAAGGTGCTATAGCACCTTATTTACCTACTCCTGAAATCATATGGAACCGCGCGCGGTAGTTGCCACCGGAGAAAAATTGAGTCCAGAAAAGTGTGTGAAAGAGAGAACCCGATGGACGGTTATTCTCCCACCAGCCGGTAGAACCTCCGACTTCCCGGCAGTGTCCCGTCCTGCCAGTTCATGCTTGCCGCCCACTCCCCAGTTGGGTTATTGGAGACAAACGAGAAGTCGGTATGCCAGCTCTTGAGGTCGGGAGACCACTCGAGCCGGTATGGCCTATCTGGCACCACCGTTGCGCGCAGTTCAATCACCCCGTTTGAAGCGGTGAAAGAAGTGATGCGCGGTGATTGCGGCTTCTCCTGGATGCTGACCTCGTTCACCACCTCCGACACATCCGCCCCGTAGTTGGCGCCGGAATCAAGTCCGATACCATTCACCGCGATGAGCGTGAAGCGGACCTTCGCGCCGACCGGGAAACCGGTCGTGTCCACCCGTATCTCAAACGGGAGATCGGTACCCACCGCTTCGAGCAGGAAGAATGTCAGCCGACCCGCGGTCGCCTGCTCAAAGTTCGGGTACGGAAACGCACCCGTCTCAACTCTGATATTTCCGACCACCAGTTCGGCGAGGTACTCCGCAAGCGGCTTCCAGATGCCGTCTTTGAGCACCTGGCTATGAACGATGACCTCACGAACGAGAAACTTCTCATGCGCCGTCTCAATCATAAGCCGAAGCACGAGCGCATTCGTCGTGTCAACCGTCGTAGTCGTGGGAGTCGTAGGGTCAAGCGTCGCCCGCACCTCGCCGTGCGC
>VMES01000050.1 GCA_007375655.1 Parcubacteria group bacterium Greene0416_79
GCAGTTAAAACATACAAGCAATACCAAGTTGCAGTAAAGCTTCCGGGGTCTTTTCGTCTAGCTGCAGGTAACCGGCATCTTCACCGGTATTGTATTTTCACCGAGCGAGTCTCCGAGACAGTTGCCCAGTCGTTACACTATTCAACGCGCGGGAACTTACCCCGCAAGGAATTGCGCTACCTTAGGACGATTATAGTTATCGCCGACATTCACCAGGGCTTACACTAGTCAGCCTGGAAGCTGGAAGCTAGACCCTGAAAAAATCCAGCGTCCAGCGTCCAGCCTCTAGACCGCCAGTGTTTGACCTTCTGGCATTGGTCAAGTGTCACCCCCTATACATCCTCTTACGAGTTCGCAGGGAGCTGTGTTTTTGATAAACAGTCGCCAGGCATACTTTTGTTGCAACCTCGCGCGAAGCGCGCGAGCACTGAACTGACGCGGAACTGTTCCGTGTAGCTTCCGAGTCCCCGCCGTCTGCGGCGGGCTTCCGTGTAGCTTCCGTGCTCTTGTGCTTCGCACAAGGCAAGCCATATTCCGAAGTTACGGCTGCTTTTTTGCCGAGTTCCTTGGAGACCTCTCACTCGTTCGCCTTGCTCTTCTCGAGCTGACCACCTGTGTCGGTTTGCGGTACGGTCAAGTCGCGTTTTCCGCCAACCGGCGGATTAGAAGTTTTTCTTGGAACATCCGCGTCATATCTGCGATAATCCGCGTACACGTGCTACGCACGGTCTTCGCTCTCCCTCACGATTCGCCATTAAAGGCAGACCCGCGGATTTGCCTACGGATCATCTTCGGAGCACGAACATCAAATCCAATAATGTGCGAGACATACTAGAATTCGTCACTCCATTGAAACGCGCCTTGGTCACGGAATATTAACCGTGTGTCCATCGCCTGCGGCTTTCGCCATCGGCTTAGGCCCGACTAACCCCTCTCTGACAATCATTGAGAGGGAACCCTTGGTCTTTCGGCGTCCCGATTTCTCATCGGGATTGTGGTTACTTGTGCCAACATTCTTACTTCGCACCGCTCCACCATGGGTCACCCCTTTGGCTTCACTGCAGATGCGAATACTCTCCTACCGCCCGCGCGAAGCGCGCGAACGCTGATATGCCGCAGATTAAAAACGCTGATGAACGCTGATAAAGAAATTTCATCTCTTCATCTGCGATAATCTGCGTAGAAATCTGCGATAATCTGCGTCCTTGTGCTTCGCACAAGCCCTCAGTTTCGGTAGTGCGCTTAGCCCCGATTATCTTCGGTGCGGAATCTCTCGATGAGTGAGCTGTTACGCTTTCTTTGAATGATGGCTGCTTCTAAGCCTACATCCTCATTGTCAGAGAAATTCCACCTCCTTACTTGCACTGAGCGCATATTTAGGGACCTTAACTGGAGATCTGGGCTCTTTCCCTCTTGACCTTTGGAGCTTAGCCCCCACGGTCTAACTGCCGCGCTCTCGCGCGAAGCGCGCGAACGCTGATGTACGCCGATGCAAACGCTGATGCACGCTGAAAAAGAAATTCTTCATCTGCGATAATCTGCGCCATATCTGCGAAATCTGCGTCCTGGTGCTTCGCACGGCTCTTGGTATTCGAAGTTTGATTGGTTTGGCGGGCTTTCGCCCTGTCCGAACCATCCAGAGCTCTACCCCCAAGAGAAACACGCGACGCTAGCCCTAAAGCTATTTCGGAGAGAACCAGCTATTACCAGGTTCGATTAGCTTTTCACTCCTTACCACAAGTCATCGGATAGTATTGCACGGCTAAACCGTTCGGGCCTCCCTCCGGCTTTCGCCGAAGTTCACCCTGCTCATGGTAAGCTCACCTGGCTTCGGGTCTGATGAATACGACACTGGAGAACTGGAAGCCGGAAACTAGAAGCTGGAAAGAAATACCGACCAGAAAGAAAAAGACTCTCTCTCTGGTCTTTCCAGTTATCTAGCGTCCAGTGTCCAGCCCCCCAGAGTTACGCGCTATTCACACTCGCTTTCGCTTTGCCTCCATGCTCTCGCACTTAGGCACGCCGTATGCATCAACTCGTTGGCTCATTCTTCAATAGGCACGCCACCACCGTCACATCGCGCTAGGAGCGATGTGACGGAATTTTCAAGTAACAATTTACAATTTTCAAAGAAGCCCCAATTCCTAAATTAAGAAATTGAAACATTGATTGAAAATTGATAATTGAAAATTGATAATTCCGTTCATCACACGCAGTGTGATGTGACGGCTATGACTCCTTGTAAGCATATGGTTTCAGGTCTATTTCACCGCCCTCACCGGGCTGCTTTTCACCTTTCCCTCACGGTACTTGTTCACTATCGGTCTTGAAAGATATTTAGCCTTACCGGTTAGTTCCGGCAGATTCCCCCAAGCTATTCGTGTCTTGAGGTACTCAAGAACAGAAGCAAGAAAGATTGTTCATTGTCGTGTACGGGACTATCACCCTCTGGGGTGCCGCTTTCCAGCAGCTTCTACTAACAAACAATTTTGTAACTTTCCTCGTATACATACGACGCTTCTGCCTTACAACACCCAGACGCACTACGCTGCGCTCCGTGCGCTGGAATGTTCAAGTAACAATTTTCAATTTTCAAAGAAGTCCCAATTCCTAATTTAAGAAATTGAAAAATTGATTGAAAATTGATAATTGAAAATTGATCATTCAGCACGAAATGCAATGTGGTGCGGCCGGGTTTGGGTAAGGAAATAACAATTGTTCTCTTTTCCTCCGGGTACTGAAATGTTTTACTTCCCCGGGTATGCGCCGCGTCCTACGCGGAATTTCTAATTCACCTAATTATTCTAATTCTAATAAAAACCAAAAATAAGGAAAGGTCCAATCTCAAAAGTCAGATATTTGAACATTTGGTATTGGTATTTGGAATTTTATTAGGTGAATTAGGTTAATTAGGAATTAGACATTCTGTGTAAGACACGGTTGTCGGGTTTTACCCGACAGGGTTTCCCCATTCGGAGACCTCCGGATCAAAGGTTGCGTAGCACCTCCCCGGAGCGTATCGCCGCCAGCTCGCGTCCTTCATCGCTCTTTCAAGCCAAGGCATCCACCATACGCCCTTTGTTTCCTGTCAGGAAACATATAACCACTACTCTAGAGAACTGGACGCTAGAAACTGGAAACTAGAAAGAAGAGACTTTCCAGCAAGCCAGCGTCCGGCATCCAGCCCTCCAGAGTTATTTATCCTGCTCCATAGAATCACGCGAGCAGACTCGCGAATCTTTAATCTTTAATCTTTGATCCTTAATGTTTCGGCCTAAGGCTGATATGTCCTCTGGCGTAAAAGATTAAGGATAAAGGATTAAGGATTCACAACGCTCGGTTTCCCACAGAGCAATTCACTACCTAACACCATTATGATGTTAGGTTTACCTGTTTTCTACTGTCCACCTCCAAAACCAAGACCCCTAACCCGACCCGCCGGCTGGCGGATGGGTCAAAAGCGTTTTGTGGTGGGTTTCGGTTTTCAACGTCCCTTCCGAGCAGCTGCAACGGTTTTCTGTACCCCCCCAGCCGTAGTTTTGGACGAAGTCAAAAACTACGGCTGGGCAGAAACAGAAACCCCGCCTCATTCAAAGCGGGGTTTGTCAACACGCAAAAAGCCGTGCATTCACGTCTGCCGCTTTGAAGTTAGAATACGCGTATACATTTTTGTAGCGCTAGTATAGCTATACGCCGCGCCTTGTCAATACCAGCGGGGGAAGAGGTGTGGATACAAAACGGCCCTGCCTCATGTGGCAGGACCGTCTTTCATTTACCCCCACACCTTGTGTGAAATGCCCTTGGGGGGCGTGCCGTAGGGTTTAGCCCGCCCGAACGACTGAACCGTTCCAGTCGGGCGGGTGCCCTATGGTCAAGGTGTGGGGGTTTACCAGGGAAGACGGGAAGCTATGGCTTGACGCGGCATTATCCGCGAGGATTCTTTATCTCATCGCGAACCTTATCAAGAAAACTCGCGGCTGCCTGCTGTCCGCCGAGCCCAAACGAGAGCCCAAAAGCGAGTGAGAGCGCAACAATGAGCCCGGTAAAGAGCGTCTGCACAAAGGGCGCCGCAATGCCGAGTTGGAAGAGCGCCATGAGCACCGCGAAGACCCAGATGGCCCACTTGGTGACGCTTCCCAAAAAATTCGCAGACCGCACCCCCGCCGCCTGAGCCGCACCCACCACGAGCCGCTGCATTGCCGCAGCAATCACCACGGCGGCAAGCAGGATAAGAACGGCAACAATGACCTGCGGGAGATAGAGAAGCACTACGTCGCGCAAGAACGCATTCACCTGCGTCAACTTGAGCACGTCAAGCGCCGCGACCAGAAATACGATGATGACGAACCATTCAACGAGCGCCCCGAGGAAGCGCCCAGAGTCCAGATTGAACCCGCCGCGTTTCAGAACCTCGTCAACTTTTGCGCTCTTCAGTAAATTATCAATCTTAAGCGAACGAATAATCTGGGCCACCACCTGCCCAAGCAAACTCCCGATTACCCACCCAACGATAAAGATGACGAGCGCGACCACCACATTGGGAATGAACCCCGCCACTCCCGCCCACAGGTTTCCAAATGAATCCTGCAAAACTGTGCTCCATGTTTCTAGCATATACTTATTGACTTCCTTCTTGCGGTCCCTTTAACGAACCAAAAGAAAGAAAGGGCGTAAAAAATAATGAATAAAAAGCCAAATACTTACCCAGAGCGTCTTCTAGGCGCCCGGAGATCTCGACCTCTATGGCTTATAATTTTCACTCAATAAATTATACCATCCCGTCAACGGGTTATGAGAAAGTTATCCACAGCCCCGCCGCAGAGGACGATACACGGAAGCGACCGCATGTCTCTACCGGCTTTCCACGCGGAGCGGCGGGAGTCCCAACCGATCCAGTACCACGGTATGAGGGTAGTCCAAGATATCGCGAACTAGCTTGTCATACATGCCAAGGCGATAGTTAAATTCGTCCGTTTCAAACGCGGCATACCGAAGTTCCTTCCCTAGCTCCGCCTCAATGGAGCGTACGGCATGCGCAAGGACGCCGCGCTTCAAGCGCTCCCCGACCACAATCATATCAACGCGGCTATCCGGGTCCTGAATGAAGATACCGGCAACAATCACGAGCTTCAGACGGCCAACCGAACGGAACCGCCGCAGCAACTCATCTGCCTTCAGCAAGCTTCCTTCAATCAGAAGACGCTGAAGTTCCTTAAGGTATGAAAAAGAAGCACGAAGCATCCATCCCGCCACTTTCTTCCGGACAGAGGTTCTCCCTTTCGTTCGCGCATTCCGGACACGCCTCACCACAGACCGGCTCTTAATAAACCCCATCTTCCGCAGAACCTCAATCTCATGCCGAGCGCTCGCCGCCGTGGTCTCTGCCCGCTCCGCCACCTCTTCATTGGTAAAAGACGTCTCGGGGTTAAAGAGAAAGAGCCGCATGATGCGCACCTTTGCCTCGGAGCCGAAAAGTTTGCCGAGAATGTCCATAAAGGGTACCTACAACCGACAACCTACTACCAAAAGAAGATGACGGGGTCTTATATCGTTGGTTGTTAGGTGTTGGTGGTTGGTAGTTGGTTGCGTAGTCGCATTGTAGCACCAGTAAAAAATTGCGCGAGAGTTGACCCCGTAGTAGAATTTCAGTTTAATTTTCTCCGAAAATCTGTCCGCCAAAGGCGGACTAACTGAAATTTCACTACGGGGTTGACAAGTAAGGCACAACGCGATATTGGAGGTGCTGCTCCTTCAAGCAGACTCTCGTACCTGCTTTCCCAAGGCCTGAAACGCATCGAAGAAGACATCAGTGCCTCAATGGTGCTTTGAGAAAATGAGTACGAGAAGAGAAGGCACACCGCCCGCTGGGAGAAATTCCAGCGGGTAGTTTTTTATTTCCAAACAAGTAGTTACGATAGGAATTACTTGTTTGGAATGCACGACGGGCATCTTCCCTGCAACGCAGGAAGATGCCCGTCTACTTTACCGCGTCATGTCTGCATCTGTCCGCGTAGAATCCGCATTGGGGTTACTTGAGGGTAACCTTGCCACCGGCTGCCTCTACCTTCTTCTTTAATTCAATACATCTGGTCGCGCCTGCCAACTTTCAAAACAGTAATTCGCCCATCCTGCACATCAAACGCCGCGCGGTAATCACCGATGCGAAAGCGAAATTCACCCGCGCGCTAGTCTGTCAGGTGTTCGGCAAATTCAAGAGGATTCTCTTGTCGCGCGTAAAAACGCATTTTCTCGGCAATGCGTTTCTGGACGAAATCTTGGCAATTTTCCGAATTGTCGCGCGGCTCGATGCGTGTAAAAAATCTCCATCACAATCCGAGACGGCGGAATAACGCATTTTGAGAAATGAGGCGCCCCGCACTAGCTTCCTCCCGCGATTTTTCAATATCCAACAAATGCGCCGCATACGATAGAAATGCTCCAAATTGTCGGTCAATCCTCTTTAAACGGAGATATTCTCCTTGCGGCACTTGTACTTTTTTCGCCAATGTATTTTTCATACAGAAAGTTTAACAAGATGTAACCGCAAATGCAAACCGCCCGCATGGATCGCAAATCCCCGCGGGCAGTTTTATTTTTCTGACTCCAAATGATACCAAGTGACGCCGATCGGTTTTAGTTGGTTTAAGGCAAAACGCGCATCGGTGCTGTATAATTTTCAGAACAAAAAGCGGGCCGTGTCAGCCGTAAATGTGAAGCGTACCCCGACCGAACTGCGCGGGCTTACGCCCGAGGGGCTCGGTGCGCGGAACCCCGCACTAAACGCCCACAGGAAAGACCATTCATCCCCCGGGCTCACGCCCGTGGCATTCTAGTGCGGGCTAAACTACCCGCGTGGAACTCCCTCCCGCAGGCGATGTTTCTTTTCTAAACGCTAGACGCTACACGCTACACGCTCGACGCTTATTTGAGGGTAACCTTGCCGCCGGCTGCCTCTATCTTCTTCTTTAATTCATCGGCTTCCGTCACCGCACCAAATTTTAAGAAAAATTGGTGCTGGATTTCGGCAACCAGAAACCAGATGGGTTATTTTAGCGCGACTTTACCTCCGGCGTCCTCGATTTTCTTCTTTAGCTCTTCAGCCTCAACCTTCTTCATTCCTTCTTTGAGTACCACCGGTGCGCCGTCCACTTTGTCCTTTGCTTCCTTAAGGCCGAGGGCAAGCGCTTCTTTCACAATCTTAATCACCGCGATCTTTTGGGTGCCCGAATCGGTAAGCTCAACCGTAAAGATTGACTTCTCTTCCTTTGCCTCGCCGGCGCCTGCGGCAGAGGCGGGCGCAGCCGCAACCGCGGCCGCGGACACGCCGAACCGCTTCTCCAGGGTCTTGACCAACTCATTTAAGTCAATGACCGACAGGTTCTCAACTGCCTCAATAATTGACTTGAATTTCTCCGGTACTTCTACCGGAACATCTGTTTTTACTTCATCTGTCATAAATTACGCGACCCTAATGGCCCGAATAACACCCGAATATGACGAATGTGGACTCTTCATTAGGTACATTCGGATGCACATTCGTAGAGTGGGGTCGCAATGAGTGATTAAATTCTCTTCTTCGCTATCTGATCCAACCCTACTACCAACCTCTGTATCGGCGAATTAACCAGATTGACGAACTGCGCGAGAAGGGTCTGCCGCGGAGGAATCGCGGCAAGCGAGAGCGCTTCTTGCATCGATACGTCGACGTGCTGGCCCTCGCCGGT
>VMES01000051.1 GCA_007375655.1 Parcubacteria group bacterium Greene0416_79
ACTTCTCATGCGCCGTCTCAATCGTAAGCCTAAACACGAGCGCATTCGTGGTGCCAACCGTCGTAGTCGTGGGAGTCGTAGGGTCGAGCGTCGCCCGCACCTCGCCGTGCGCAACTGCCTGAAGCACCGGTCCTCTGCCATCTCCGACAAGAAACGGAAGTACTGCATGGGCGCTCGCGAGCCCCACTGCTGACATGCGCGTGAGATTTGTGGGAAGCGCCCACTGATAGGAACCAGTGGCGCTTGTGGTGAGATCAAACCGGAGTGTCAAGTTTCTCTTGACTCCTTCCGGCTGTATGATCCCAGTTCCATCAAGCGTCATGAGCCACTCCCCGTCATCAGTCGGATTCAGTACATTTGATCCCGTCGTAATCGGGGTATCGCCGTCGTAGAGGCGGACATTGGTGATGTCCGTCGCCTTGGCGCCGCCGAAGAGCGTGAGGACGAACGGCATCGTTACCGTCCGAATACTTTCTCCTGAAGAAGAGGTGTCGGTCACGATGACAAACCCTTCAGTCGCCCGCGCTCCAGCAATGACTGCGTGATCCGTTTGAGAAAATGCGGATAGCGCAAGATTCGCGGTCTTCACCGTCATCATGCTCATCGCAATTGACGAGAATGGCGACGGCGTAATGGTTTCGCCCGTCGTCAAACCGCGCACAATGGCGAAGTCGGTCACCGGAGTCGTGGCGAACTGAATCGTTGTGTTGTGATTCAGGTCCGTCCCGGCTTTCCCCACAATCCGATACGGGTGGGTTCCGACCGGAAATGTGACGGGGTCCGTAAAGACCACCGAACCGTCCGCGGCTCCCGCGGTGTAGGGGCTATCCGCCGCCATTCCGTGCACCGGACCCGCAACCACCGCGCCGTTCTCATCTACGATCATGATGTTGGTGAGGTCATCCACATCAACGCTCGCACCTTCGTTTCCGAGCGTCACATTGAACGCGAGGCGCCCGATTGAGATCGGTTCGCCGCGCACCGCTGCGGTGAAGCCGCCGAGCGGCTGCCGTCCGGTATTGAGCGGGATGTTCTGGCTCGGCACCAACGCCGAGTTCTCTATCGTGATGTCGCCATGGGTAATAATGACTTGCGATGCGTCATACCATGGGTAATCAACCGCTGAGAATGATGAACTGTCAACTGGGGCAAGTCCCCAACCGAACGGTGGCATGATGCCGAATCCGTAGAGGGATCCTTCAATATACAGGTCGCTTCTGCGTTCAATGTCAAAGTCCACCGTGCGTCCCGACCCTCCGACAATATCCCCTCTGATAGCGACTTCTTTTGTGAAGCCGGTCTCAATGAGGATGCCCTCGGGACCGAAGGCACTCGTGTAGTATTTGCCATCCGTCACAGACACATCATATGGGACTCCATCCACATATGTCCTGAAGTTGACAAGGGTCTCTGGCAGAGCTGACCCCGACTGATACCAGCGAATTGCTTTGAGACGCACATCCTCGGCTGAACCCGCGGTAACGCGGATTGCCAAAAATGTATAGTTGCTGAAACCGACATTCAGAATCGCGTTCACTCCAGGGTCGGTGCTCCCTCGTTGAGCCACTACAGCTCCGATTGTGAGCCCCTCGTGAATCGTGTGGTAGGGTCCAGTAATCGGAAGTGTTCCGCTTACTGTCGCGGCAGTATTGACCGCAACAAGCGAGAGCCCGACTGTCATCCCCGCATGAGTCGCGTTGCCCCACGACGTTCGATTTGCCGCAATGGTGAGGGTGCGCGACTCTCCTGCCTTCACGATGAAGGGGGCACGAAGTGTTGCTTGGCGCTGTGAATTGAGGTGTCCATGGAGTCCGATCCGAAGACCGTTCTCATCCAGGAGCATGATCTCGTCCAGCACCGCGTCCACCGAGAAGCCGACCCGTTCAACCACAATGCCGTCCACCGGTACATCCGCCGCGCCTGCGGCAAATGTCACTCTGATGAATGGGATTCGCGCTGCGCCGAGAGGCGCGAGCGAAGCCGGTGGTTGTATCGGCGCGGTGATGGTCAGCCCATCGTTAACATTGGTCGGGAGACTGGCACTGCAGTTGTCCCGCATCTGCCGCGCTTGTTCGTTTCCGACAAGCGCTGCGAGGTTCTCCTCCAGGCAGTCCGCCTGCTCGGATAGGGTTGAGATGGTCGCGACGAGCGACCGAATCTGTGCTTCGTACTCTTCCGCGGTCGCCGCCGCAGTGTTCCCGGAGAGCCATCCGAAAAGGATGGCGGTGACTAACAGGATTAGCTTTTTCATTTTTTTTCCGCATTTTGCGGATTTGTAGTTTCTGATTCCTATTCAGTTGTCAAAAAACCAAGCACACACTTGGTTTATCTACTGAATTCTGGCGGGGAGTATATCATAAGGTATCCCCGCCTGTCAATGGCAAGTTTGACTGGCGGAACTGGGTATGATACAATGCCACTGCGCGCTACCGGATGGTAACCGCGCAACCAAAACAAAACCGGAGCGGCATACCCTGTCCACTACAGTCGCGTGCCGCTCCATCCAATGTGGCATGCTGACTGGTGTTTTGCGGCGCTAGAGCATGTTCCAAAACCAGGGTTCCCGAGCCGAGAATGCCGTGTCCGTCGGTGAGGAATCGAGTCGGAGGACGAGTTGTAGCCGCGCTACAGCGAGTCCGAGACGAGTATTCCGCAACCAGGACACGGCATTCGCAGGCAGGGAAGGGTTTTGGAACATGCTCTAGCCAAGCCAGGAGCGGAGGCGCGGGAACCGCGCGCAGAGAGGCAGGTTTGCGCACCAATTCTCAAGTCCGAGGACGCGTCCGGCGCGAAAAGCGGCAAGGAGCAGAAGCGCCGCGGCATAGACGATATGTTCGTCAACGATGAGCGAGTGCGCGTTCGGATGCGCACCATCAAGTACCGGAAAGTAGTAAAGAAGCATGAGTACGGCGCCGGAGACGCTCGCAATCCTGACGAAGATGCCGAGGGTCAGCGCGACACCGATGAGGGTAAGACCCCATTCGTTCAGGAAATTAACCGTTGGCAATATCTCCGGTTAATGTTTTCATACGGTGTTCGCGCTTTTTCAACCATCCGGACAATCAACTCCGTCTATTCTGTTATTCTCAAGAATAACAGAATGAAGTTAGCGGCGCGCGGGCGCTTGAGCGCGCGATGCGCGGAGAGGAGAGCGCGCGGTTGCCGGCTGTTTCTTCATGTGGGGCTTGGAGAACACCTTTCGCCCTCGTGCCGGAGACCCACAGGTTATATAGAATGACGCACAGGGTGATGATCTCGGGATCAACAATCCGGTAGTAGACATTGAGGCCTGCGCGCCGCGCGGTGACGATCCCCGCGTGGCGGAGGAGCGCGAGGTGCTGGGAGACATTCGCCTTGGAGACGCCGAGAATCTTTACGAGCTCCTCAACGCGCTTCTCTGAGAAGATGACTGTTCTTTAATTCGTGAGAATTAGAGAATAAGAGCGAATGATAGATCCTACACCACTCAATCTAGCAGAGGTTGATTGATTCAGGTGGTAGTGTGGTCTGTCGCGCGATTCAAAGATCCTGCGTGGCCGATGTAAGTAACGCGGCAAACTCCTTCTGAACGTTCTCCAATTTTGGATTTATCACAAGCTCGCAGTACGGATTCCCCGGATGCGAGGCAAGGTAGTCACGGTGATAATTCTCCGCCGCGTAAAACACCTCAAGCGGCACGACTTCGGTTACAATCGGCGCGCCAAATTTGCGGGAAGCATGTATCTTTTTAATGAACTCCTCCGCGATTTTCTTCTGCTCCGGCGTGGCATAAAAAATAGCCGAGCGGTACTGCGTGCCGACGTCATTCCCCTGCCGGTTCGGCGTGGTCGGGTCGTGGCTTCCGAAAAAGACCGTGAGCAAATTGTGGTACGAGGTCTGTTGCGGATCGTACGTTACCTCTACCGCTTCCGCGTGTCCGGTCCTGCCACCCGAATCCTGTTCGTAGGTCGGATTCGGCACACTCCCTCCCGTATAGCCCGGAAGGACCGAGCTCACCCCTCGGAGCATCTTAAAGACCGCCTCCGTACACCAAAAACACCCGCCTCCGAAAACAGCTCTTTCAAATTTATTCCCCATATCTGAATTATATAGGACTTACGCCTTTCTTTTTTTGTCACCTCCATTCCAAACAAGTAATTGCGATCGTAGTTACTTGTTTGGAACTGCTGATCGGGTCTCTCATACTTTTCTGCAGACGCCTCCTCCTCACGATACCAAAAAGCCCTCGGAACGGGGACTTTTCTTTTGGCAGACTCCAAAAAGACGTTCATTAGAGCGCCTCTTTATCTTTCCGGGTGTATTCCCAGCCCGAACGTACCCCACCCGTACCGAAGGGTGCACTCCGGCGGGCGATTCGGTACGGGCAGGCGGGTTCCTATTCCGCGTCGCTCCCGCGGTCTTCACCCCCACACCTTGTGTGAAATGCCCTGTGCTCCGCGCAGGGTTCCCCTCTTCTTTGCCCCCACACCAATCCGCAGCGGATTGGTGTGGGGGCAAGGTGTGGGGGTTTACTGCAACACATTATACGCCCACGGCGTCGGAATGGCGTAGAGCATGAGGAGTGCTCCGATGAGCGCAAGGTTTTTGTAGAAATTCACCTGCTCGCCCATCCGCATATTCGGGTCGGCCACCTTCCAGTACGCGTGCATCTTAAACGTCACCGGCACGAGGAAGATAAGAAGGAGAAGAAGCGACGCGGCCGGCGCTATGCCGAAGACAATCCCGAGTCCGCCGAGGAGGAGCAGTACGCCTCCGACAAAGACGGCGCCGCGCACCGAGGAAACGCCTTTTGATTCCGCAAACGCCGTCAGGCCGTCAAGATGGGTGAAATGATTCCACGCGTTCATAAGAAAATATCCCCCGAAGATGATGCGGCCTATTAGAAATGCTATCTCCATAATAAAAACTGATAACTAATAATCACTGTCTCAACAAAGATCATAACACAGAAATCCTTAATCTCGAACGGTACACCCTCAGACCTTGACCGCAGGACATTTCACACAAGGTGTTGAGGGTAAAGAGTTTTGCCTGCATGCGGCACTAGAACTCATCCCAAAACCTACCATGACATATATAATAGAAGTCATTTCGCATCGTCGCCGCGCCATATTCGGTAAAAAACGGTTCATCCTCGGTCGGAGCAGCGTGCTACACCTCCCTCGTCTTCGCCGTTTTTTCCACGAATCTGGCGCGGCTTTGCCTGCCCGCCGAAGCCGCCTCGGCGCAGGCGGGGATTGCGATAGGTTTTGGGATAAGTTCTAACCTTGCCATTCCGTCACGGTTGAGCTTTCTGGCTTTGTAGTGGTGAGTTCTTTCCGTTCGCGTTAGAATAGAAGGACGTATGACGCTTGATGCTGTATTTGAGAAGATCTCCATTTTGTTTTCGCCGGCGCTGTGGGCTGCGTTTCCGGCGCGGTTTGACGCATTTTTGATTGCGTTCTCTCCGTATGGAACCGTGCTTTCGCTCCTATTTCTTACTGGCATCGTGTACTGTTTCCTGCGCTTGGAGCAGATTGTTGAGAAGACGCGCCACGAGGACCATCCGCACCTTGGTGAAGCCGAGGCGGGAGAGGAGCGCGCGCCTCCTGCTCCGCCGCAGACCGGCGTCGCGAAGCGGTTTGAACGAGTGCGCTTACACGTACATTCGGACAGAGAGAGCGACTGGCGGCTTGCGGTCTTGGAGGCGGACGTGCTTCTTGATGAGATGGTGACAGGTATGGGGTATCACGGCGATTCGCTCGGCGAGAAGCTCAAGGGCATAGAGCAGAGCGACTTCACGACGCTTGAAAAGGCGTGGGAGGCGCACGTGGTGCGAAACCGTATCGCGCACGAGGGGGCGGCGTTTGCATTGACGGAGCGGGAAGCCAAGCGGGTCATCGGACTTTACGAGGAGGTCTTTAGAGAATTCCAGTTCATCTGAATGAAATGGAATTCTCAACCTGCAACTTACAACCAACAACCGGCAACTGACAACGAATTGCGGGGTCGGGCCGCCTGAGGACAGGCGAGCCTCGCAAACTTTATTCTATAAATTTATGATTGCAGGTCGTCCTTAGGCGCACCTCGCAAATTTTCCGGAGTAAAATTTGCGGGGCCGGGAATCGGTCACAAATCAGTTTGCGCCGCCGCGCAAACTGTTCGCGACCCCGGCTCGGCATTCCGCGAAACGCGGAATATGCCTGCGCCTTGCGATTCCCGACGCACGTGAAGCAGTTCACCTGCTTCCCTCGCAACAGCAACAACAGAAAAACCGCCTTGCGGACGGTTTTTCTGTTGGCTGGTTGCGGGGCCGGGAATCGGTCACAAATCAGTTTGCGCCGCCGCGCAAACTGTTCGCGACCCCGGCTCGGCTAGCTTTTAGGAAGAAGCATTTACATCTTACAAGAGATTTTGTTAAAAGTAAATTGATATAGTATATTGAATAAACGCCGGTGTAGTTCAACAGTAGAACGAGGGACTCATAAACCCTAAAAGATGGTGCGACTCCATCCGCCGGCACCACCGAAGGAAAGTTCTGGACATCTACTTGGACATCGGATGTCCAAGTGGATGTCTGTTTTTGTAACGCCCTGCGTTGCTTGGTGTTATAACTGGTATGACCGATAAGGTGCACAGATTTTCTCTGTCCGTATTCTTCTCCTGTCTTTTCCCCTGCGCCGCACTGGTGCTCTTCTTCATCTGGAACGGCGGACCGCCCTCGCCGGTGTGGTTTCAGACCGCCGTCACTTTGTTTGTAGTTGGTCTGGCGGCGTTTCTTGTCTGGTTTGTCG
>VMES01000052.1 GCA_007375655.1 Parcubacteria group bacterium Greene0416_79
CCGATTAACGCTGATTCTTTCATCTGCGTCCATCTGCGTCTGTATCTGCGTTGATCTGCGACCCTTCTCGAAGTATGAGAGAAGGGTGTCGGGCGGCTCACCAGGAAGTTTCCCGGAGAAATGCCTCGAGTAGTTTTCAATGCCATTACAGTAGCCAATCTCGCGAATCATGGCGAGGTCATAGGTCGTGCGCCGTCTCAACCTTTCTGCTTCCAATACCTTTCCATTCTTCTCCAACTCCTTGAGCCGTTCTTTCAGCTCAAGTTTGATTGTCTCAATGGCGCGCGTACGGTCGTCCT
Organism: Parcubacteria group bacterium Greene0416_79; assembly: GCA_007375655.1. GTDB lineage: Bacteria > Patescibacteriota > Minisyncoccia > Phycocordibacterales > UBA10002 > UBA10002. Next base: position 300 of record VMES01000052.1, read on the forward strand.
CCGCGGTAATAAAATGTTTCGCGGGAAAAATGAAGACCGTATCAACTTCGCCGAGAAGCTTGCGTGAGACAGAATCAATCTTTTGTATTCGCGCGACCGCATCATCCTTAATCTCAATGCGATATATCTCGCGCTCGCTCTGAGGCATCACCTCAACGGTAGTACCGAGCGCGCGGCACATACCGGAGGAGAGGTCGGCGGTCGTGCGCGTGTAGTGGATTCCGATAAGAGAGCGGATAAGTTCGCCGCGGGAAATTACCATTCCCTTGGTAATCTTCCTGTGTACCTTCTCATACTCCTCCGGACTGCCCAAGCCGTAAATGCAAGAAACCGATGCCACGATAATCACATCCTGCCTTGTGAGAAGCGCCTGCGTTGAGGCGTGCCGCAATCGCTCAATCTCCTCGTTTATCTGCGCCTCCTTCTCAATGTACGTGTCGGTGATCGGCATGTACGCCTCGGGCTGGTAGTAGTCGTAATAGGAAACAAAATAGTGGACCGCGTTGTCCGGAAAAAATTCTTTGTATTCCTGCGCGAGCTGTGCGGCGAGCGTCTTATTGTGCGCAATCACCAAAGCTGGTTTCTGCACCGCCTCAATCACATTCGCCACGGTAAAGGTCTTCCCGCTTCCGGTAACCCCAAGAAGCGTCTGGTGCCGCCTGCCGCTTCGGAGCCCCTCCACGAGTACTTTGATGGCGTGTGGCTGATCCCCAGCTGGCTTAAACTTGCTCTTGAGCTTAAATCTTCCATTCATAACCGTAAAAGTAAGTATCCACACATCCAATTCCCCATTTCTTTCCGCCAGAGGACGGATCCGCCTTTGGCGGAAAAGAGGGTGTCCGCCGCGGCGGGCGGGGGATTTTGAAATTCCTCCTCCGATAAGAATCGGAATGCTCCCCTTGTAAACTCCGCTCGTCCTATCCCTGTGCGGAGCACAGGGCGTTTTGCGAGCGGAGTTTCCTTTAAGAACCCTCGGTTCGGAGCGCTCGCTCGCAGACTCGCTCACTGCTCTCCTCCACGGGGAAACTACAGTTTCCCCGAACCCCCCTCTGGACCCGCCATTCATCCCTGCCTAGGAAGGCAGGGAGTTCTGGCGGATCATTAAACCCTGCCGTAGAGCGGCTCTATTGGGGCTTTGCTTTTCCGCTTTTTCTGACTGGCAAAGTGTCCGCAACTTCTTTGGCGATAATGTGCTCGGCTTCGGAAAGGTCGTCGCTAAATTTCTTCAGAAACTGGAGCTCCTCCCCGGAGAGCGCCCGAGAAGCGCGCGCTTTATGCAACTTGCGAATGTGAGCATCAATGTCGCTTCGGAGCACTTTAAACGAACGGTGGAGTATTGATTCGGCCTCTTCGCTTTCCTTGTTCATTCTTCTCGTCAAGTAGACGAGCTTAAACCAACTCCAGATGCCGAGAGCCGCGATAATCACGATGCCGATAAGGAAAGACAGTACGATAAAGAAGTAATTAACAATGAAAGTAACCGCGTCCGAGAAGAAGTGGAACCGAACTTTAACCATATGCGATTTAGTTTCAGGACTTTGCGCGCCCGCGTCATCCGTTACTCGAGCCGTAAACGAATACTCTCCCGCCCACAGTCGTTTTGAAATAATAATACTGAAATCTCCGAGTGCATTACTTTTGGTTTCCTCTGTTGTCAACACTGCTTCATCATCGCTCACCGTAATTTCAACATCCGCATTCGGATAGGTCGTGCCGAGAATGCGCAAAATGTCTCCGACAGTCATTTCCTCATTGTAGGAAGTTATCTTTGGCGGTTCAATCCTCTCAATGGTAAATTGTTCTTCGGAAACGGCAACATTTTCGGCGCGGTCAAAAGCGTAAACCGCTACCGTATAGGAACCTGGCTCCAACTTTGCGAGAGTGTATGGATTTGAATCAGTCAATGCTAAAGTTCTCTTTGGTTCGCCTTCGCCAACCTTAACTTCGTAATGGTCCACGCCCGATGTCTTATCCGTGGAGTTGAACAGTATGATTGGCTGCGGATTAAGACCCACGGTGCCATGTGGAAACTTTATGCGAAACTTCTCGGGCGGCGTTTTGTCAATATTCACTTGGAAGCGCGTTACCGGCCCCCATCCACCCACGGTGCGCACCTGAAGGAGAAAGTAGAAGGTCCCATCCGGAAGGTCGGTCACCTTCTTCTCGGCAATGGGAGGCGAATAGCGGATGCTCGGCGCCGCGCGCGGGCTCTCGCTTATAATCGTGCGCACTTCAAGCGCTCCCGAAGGAAGCGTCCACGAGAACCCGGGAGAATTGTCGCGATACCATTTTGCCTGGTCAGGATGCGTCTCCGAAGTAATAACGACGGAGGCCGCGTCGCTTCGGGAAGAGGTGTCCCGTGGAACGCTCTCTTTTTTTGCCGGAGCGGCGGTGGGGCGTTTTATCGCAATACTCGTCCCGCTGGTGCCTGAAAGTATCTCGGTTCCCAGACCGTCGTTTGCGAGAACCGAACCAGAGGAAAAAACGAGTTTGGCGAACCCTTCCGACTTTCCGCGAAACGAAATCGTGAGTATCCTCCCTGCCGCGCCGGTAAAACCGGGATTGAGCACGACACCCTCAAACGAAACGGTGCCGATTGCGTTTGAGAAGGAGGGCTCTTCAACCCAGAGCGTCGCGATTGAGTTTGCCTTTGAGACGGAGACAACCTCCAAAAGGTCGTTCGGGAACGAGACCAATCCCGATGCGGCGTTCATGGCGCGGTCAGCGCTCGCCACAATTACATTCACCGATACGGTTTCTCCCTGCATGACCGCCGCGGAAGAAGGAGAAAGTGAGAGCGTCGCCGCAACAACGGGGGTAGTGTTTAGAAAGTAAAAAGTAAAAAGTAGAAATGCGAAAGCTAAAGTTTTCCGCAAGACGAGAAAATCCCGAAATGATTTTGATTGCTCATAGTATTCCATATCCTTTTCCCTAAATTCTAGATTCTGCATTCTACTTTCTAGATTCTAGAAATGACTTTCGCATTCGTGAGATTGCATGGAACAGAACTGTTACTCCTATTATAGCAAGCAACGCATTTAAGGAATATCTGACTACCGCCCGAACAGTGGATAACCGCGACACCCGCACATTGCCGGATTGGTCAACGGCGCGCACCGTAATAAACGCGTCCGTGTTCTGTCGCCGGAGAACATAAGGGCTTTCGGCGCGAAGACATGACGCAAAGAGTCCTTCGCACACTTCGTAATATGCCACAGAGGATTCCTTGTCCTGCGTCGCAAAAATGAGCACGCGGTTTCCCAGAAAAGCATCCGCATTTTCGGCAATCTGCGGCCTAAATCGCTCGGGAGCCGTCCGGTCTGAAATCTGCCAGGGTGCAAATGAAGGAGCGCCGGAAGTGACGGCGAAATGAGGGACAACCACTGAAACAGATGCGGGAGTCGCGTCTGCGTCATTTAAAAACGCGCGGACATTCTGGAGCGCGAAAAGCCCGGAACCCTCTTCTTTGGCGCGAAGGAGAACCTGAAATAGAAGCCCTAGCTCTCCCCGGTAGCCGCCCGGCGTGATGCCCGAAAAGGCGATGCGGTCTTTGCTTTCCGCCCTCGGCCGCTCCAGCCAAACCGTTACGATAGAGCTCCCGTCC
>VMES01000053.1 GCA_007375655.1 Parcubacteria group bacterium Greene0416_79
TATTCGTATTTTTTATTACCATTCGCATGCATTGGTATCTTCGTATCACACAACATGAAAACCGTGGTCATCATCGGCGGGGGCACCGCCACCTTTACCCTGCTTCAGGGCCTGCGGCAGTTCCCCACCAACAACATCGTCATTGTCTCAACCGCCGACGACGGCGGCTCCACCGGCATCCTTCGCAAGGACCTGGGCGTCATGCCCATGGGCGACATCAGGCAGTGTCTCATCGGGCTCTCCTACACCGTCCCCGCACTCCAGAGCCTCTTTGCGCACCGTTTTGACCGAGGGTCCTTAAAAGGTCACAGCGTGGGCAACATTTTGCTTGCCGCGCTTCAGGAAGTAACGGGCAGTCCCGAGGGCGCCATCGCCGAAGCGGCGCGGCTCCTCAATGTCCGCGGCGAGGTGCTGTTTGTGTCAAAAGAGCCGACGACGCTCTCCGCGAAGCTCGCCAACGGAACGCTCATCGGAAGCGAGCACGAACTTGATGAGCCCGTCACGAAGAAACGCTCCCCTATCGCGAAACTTATGCTTTCAAGAGCAACGGCGAATCCCCGCACGCTTGACGCCATCATGCGAGCCGATGCCATCATTCTCGGCCCGGGAGACCTCTACACCTCCACCTTTCCCAATCTCCTGGTACCGGGCATTGCCGAGGCAGTCAAAGATGCCGGGGCAAAGAAAATCTTTATCACGAACATTATGACGAAACTCGGACAGACCGACGGGTTTCAGGCGTCCGACTTTGTACGCGAAGCGAACCGCTACCTCGGAGCGGAGGATACGCCGGTTATCCATACCGCCATTGTGAACACGGGAAAGCCGCGACCGGCAGTCCTTGCGCGCTATCGCAGCGAGGGAGCGTATTTTGTGGAGCCGGACGCCGATAAGATTAAAAAGGGGGGAATGGAGGTCATTGCCCGTCCGGTGCTCTCAAACCACATTCACCAAAAGGTAAGAGGAGACGTACTCAAGCGCAGTTTGGTGCGCCACGACGCGGAGAAGACGGCGGGGATTATCTGGGACCTCATAAAGTAATTTCCAATTATCAATTTACAATTTTCAATCAATTCCTAAATTTTCAAGTCCTCAATTTTGAAAATTGGTAATTGGTAATTGAAAATTGAAAATTCCCTGCGATGGAGATTAAAAAAGAAACGATCAGAAACACGAGTGCCATTAAGTTCACCTGCTGGGAGGATGGCGAATGCATCGCAGGGATGCAGCTCTATCTCATACGAAACGACTCTCACACCGAGCCGTATGCCCTTCTTGAAGACCTGTTCGTAAAAGAGACGCACCGGAAAAAAGGTGTCGGGAGCGCGCTGGTGAAGGAAGCGCGTGAGGAAGCGAAGCGCCTCAACTGCTACAAAGTTATCGGCACGAGCCGCCTGTCGCGCGAGCATGTCCACCGTTTTTACGAACGGCTCGGATTTGAGAGGTACGGCTTTGAATTCCGCTTCAATCTCAATGAAAACCGGCAGTTGCATTACAAACGGAGCCGTGCTATAAAGAACGGGCGAACTTAGAAACTGTCTGAAAACCTATCGCAATCCAAAGCCACGCCAGATTCGTGGAAAAAACGGAGAAGACGAGGAAGGTGTAGTAAACTACTCCGACCGAGGATGAGATGTTTTTTACCGAATATGGCGTGGCGACGATGCGAAATGGCTTCAACAGTAATGCCCATGGTAGGTTTTCAGACAGTTTCTTAATACCCGAATCAGTGCTACGCGAACGAGTAAGAATCAATCATCAGATCAATGCCTCGCAGCTGCGGGTCATCGGACCCGTAGGGGAAAACTTCGGCGTTCTGACGCTTACGGAGGCGCTTAAACGCGCGGGAGAAGCAGAGCTTGATTTGATTGAGATCTCGCCGGATGCGAATCCGCCCGTGGCAAAGATAACTGATTACGGAAAATTTAGATACGAGCAGAACAAAAAACAGAAAATCGCAAAGACAAAGACGCACACGGTAGAAGTCAAAAATGTCCAGGTCAAGATCGGCACGAGCGAGCACGACCTTGCACTCAAGGCAAAGAAAGTCGGCGAATGGCTGCGCGAAGGCAATCGCGTGAAAGTTGACCTCTATCTCGTCGGCCGGTCAAAGTATATGGAGATGAAGTTTCTCACCGCGCGGCTTGAGCGCATCCTGCGATTAATTCCGATTGAGTATAAAGTGGCAGACCCGATTAGACGGGGGCCGAAGGGGTTGAGTATGGTGATTGAAAAAGCTTAACGCAAAACGTGAATCGTATAACGTATAACGCGAAGAGAACCAGTCAGATTCGCTACACGCTACACGCTACGCGTTACACGACATGAAGACCAACAAATCCTACACCAAACGGCTCAGGGTTACCAAAACCGGCAAAATTCTCATGCGCGGAAAGGGGCAGAACCACTTCAACGCAAAAGCGCGGCGCCGCAAGCAACTGGGTAAACGCCGTGTCGTGCCGTTTTTTATGAAGCAAGGCGACATCGCCAGATTTCTCGCCTAGCAAGAAATCTGGAAGTACCAATTTTCAATTATCAGTTTTCAATTAAAGAATTGAGAAAATGGGAAATTGATTGAAAATTGTAAATTGATAATTGATAATTTTTGACTCACAAACATGGGCCGAGTAAAAAAAGGAGTACACGCGCTCAAGTTCCGCAGAACCTTGCTCAAAAAGGTCAAGGGGTATCGCCATGACCGTTCCAAGAAAGAGCGCGCCGCGTGGGAAGCATATCTGCACGCGGGCAAGTACGCCTTCGCCCATCGCCGGGACAAAAAGAGTGATTTTCGGCGGCTCTGGAATATCCGCATCAACGCCGCACTGCGCCCGCACGGGCTCTCCTACAGCCGCTTCATACATGCCGTAAAGAAAAAGGGCATTGCGCTTGACCGCAAGATACTCGCGACGCTTGCAAAGGATTATCCGCGCGTCTTTGAACGCGTGGTCAAGGAGGCGGCATAAACCTCTCTCCACTTCGCCGCTTGTTGCACTATCTGCTCCTCTGCCTTGGGGAGCGCTCGAGCGGAGCGGAGCGCGGCTTCGCCAAGCCGCGCGCGCAGTCCTTCATCCGCAATCATCTGCTTCATCGCCGAGGCAAGCGCCTCTTCATCTCCAACCGGAATGACGATGCCGTTCTCGCCCTGCTTGATAAACTCATGGGCAAGCCCCGTGTCAGTCATGATAATCGGAAGTCCGTACGCCGCGGCTTCGGTAACCGTCAACCCCCATCCCTCATAATCCGAAGTAAGTAAAAACGCATCGGCCTCTGCATAGAAACGGCTGACATTCCTCTGTTCACCCTCAAAGATGACTTTGTCTTCAAGTTGTAGGTTGTTGGTTGTAAGTTGTAGGTTAGCTCGCTCCGCGCCGTCGCCCACAATCCGCAACCGGATGTGCGGTATCTTCTTCACCAGCTCGGCAACCGCCCGTATCTGCATCTCAATATTTTTCACAGAAACTAATCTCCCAACCGTCAAAAAAGTAAAAGGTCTATTTTGACTCGGTGTTACGGATAAAGCCTGCCCGCCGATTGGCAGGCGGGGAGTAAGCCCGCCCGCCTGGACTTCGTCCAAGCGAAGTCGGGCGGGGAGTAAGGATTCAATCTGCGTATAGACCGGCAACATGTAGAAGCGTGTAGCGTGTAGCGTGTAGCGTGTAGCTAAGTCGCGCTTGAGACGCTCACTGACGACCCGAATCTTGTCCGCTCGGCGCAACACAAACCCCGCTATCAACTCCCTAATGCCGAAAAACTTCTCAAGTCCGTGCACCTGTACCTCAAACGGGATGCGGAACCTCCGCGCCAGCAGATACGCAAGCAAAGCCAGATACGCCGTATCCTGCACGGTAATAAGGTCTATCCTCCTCCCCTC
>VMES01000054.1 GCA_007375655.1 Parcubacteria group bacterium Greene0416_79
CTACTTACAACGTTACGTGCGCGGTAACTCTCCAACCTTTTATTTCCCCTTTCTTATCAGTAGCCTGTTTATCCGAGAAAAATATACAAATTGGCTTTGTCCTGGAGAGACATTTCAGTACTTCCTCGGAAACAGAGGTTCCGAAGGCATCTTGTTTGCTTGTATAAGTTCCTCAATTCTTCGCGAAGTCCCCGGCAGAATCGGTGTAAGCATGCATGCTATGAGAGAGAGCTCAGAGACGAGCTCTCTCATGAGCGCGGCCCCCGCTTCCCTATCCTGCTTCACACGCTTAAATGGCTCAGTCTCCTGAATGCGGCGGTCTAGGCGCGAGATTTCTTGCGAGAGATACTCCGCTACCCCTTGAATGTTGTACTGTTCAAACGCCTTTTTGTAGATTTCTGGGTATTCTTCCGTCTCTTTCTTATTCGTAGCTATTCGTTGATGCGTTTCAATTCGTATATTCGTATTTGACATCTTCATAATCCGACTCACGAGATTCCCGATGCCGTTCGCAAGGTCAGCGTTATACGCTTCTTTGAACTTCGCAAGCGTGAAATCAGAGTCCTCAAACGGATGAATGTGACGAGCAAGGTACCAGCGCACCGCGTCAGTGCCATACTCGCGGACGAGCATAAACGGGTCAACGACGTTACCTTGCGACTTACTCATCTTCTCTCCCTCGCTCGTAATGAACCCGTGAATGACAATCTGCTTTGACGACGGGAGTCCCGCGGAGAGAAGCATTGCCTGCCACATCGCCGCCTGCTGGCGAATCTGGTCTTTGCCTGCACACTGCACCACTCCCCCGGACTCAACCCACCACTTCTGAAAAGAAGCGCCATCATTGGGCCACCCCAGTGTGGAAAGATAACTTACCAGCGCGTCAAACCAGACATAAAACACATGCGCGGCATCATCCGGCACCGGCACTCCCCACGGCATCTTTGATGCAAGGCGTGAAATGCTGAAATCTTCCAATCCCTGCCTCTCCGCCAAAGAACGCAACTCATTGAGGCGGGAATCGGGAATCACAAAATCCGGGCGGGACCACAGCTCGCGCAGTTTCCCTTGATATTTTGAGAGACGAAAAAAATAATTCTCCTCTTCAATAATCTCAAGATTCAGATTCGGATGAACCGAACAGCGACCGTCTACCAGTTCCGATTCGGTCTTCTCAAGCTCGCACCCAACGCAGTACTTAACTCTGTAGAACTTCTTGTAGATGTCGCCCGAAGCGGCACAGCGGCGCCAGAGCTCCTGTGCCGCCTTCTTGTGCGCCGGATCGGTCGTACGCAAAAACCGTACCTCTTCCAGAATCCCCAGCGAACAGAGAAGCTCACGATATTTACCCGCGTACTCATCCACATATCTTTGTATCTCTTTCCCTTCTTCCTGCGCTCTCCGATATACCTTCACGCCATACTCGTCAGTACCGGTATTGAAAAAGACCTCGTGTCCCGTGAGCTTCTTGTGCCGTGCGATCATGTCCGCTGACACCAACTCAAAGGCAAAGCCGATGTGCGGGTCGGCGTTTACATAGGGCAGCGTGGTAGTTATATAGAAAGGACGAGACATAGAGGACATGTGACCATTGACCATTGACATTGACCATTGACCTGTAACGAGAGAGTCAGATGTCAATGGTCACTTGTCAAGTGTTAGCGGCGGCCTTCCGCTGTTGCAGATCCTCCAGATACTCCATGAGCGTCGCGGCGACCGGAACGGAGAGAATGATGCCGAGAAATCCGGCGAGCTTCGCGCCGATGATCAGAGCAAGAATCACAAGCATCGGGGGAACACCAACTATTTTTTTCACCACGAGCGGATAGATAAGGTGATTCTCAAACTGCTGAATAATCAGGTAGAGTCCGACCAGGAGAAGCGCGAGCGTGAGGCCGCTCGTCGTATAGCCGAGGAAGACCGCCGGAATAGCCGAGAGAATGGGGCCGAAGAGCGGAATCGTCTCAAGCATCGCCGCAAGCACCGCAAGAAAGAGCGCGTTTTTGAGGCCGAGCACGGTAAGCCCGAGATACACAAGCATCCCGACGAGCACCGCAAGCAAAATCTGCCCCTGCATCCAATACCCGATTTTCTTCTGGCTGCGGCGCCAGAGCGAGACAATGTATGCCTCATGCGACTGCGGCGTAACCACACGGAGAAATTTCTCAACGCCGTCTTCCTGCACCGCGAGGTAAAACGAAAGCACCACGATGAGAATAAAACTCACGATGCCGCCGAAGAGAACGCTCACATTGTCCCAGAATCCGAAGGCAAAACTTCCGAGAATCTGGCTCAGATCGGTAAAGACCGCGGTGAGCGAGGACGGCCGCACAAATCCGTCTATCTCGAGGCCGCTGCCGAGCTTATTCGGGAGCGCCTGCGCAAAGCTCGCATTGCTCTCCGGAGCGGATTCCGGCGAACGAGACAATTCTGGCGGGACGATATCAATCACCTCCGGCACCGCCCGAAGAAATTGGGCGGCATCGGAGAGGAGAGATGGCACAAAGAAATAAAAGACGCCGATGAATGCGAATGCAAGCGCGAGATAGATGCCGATGACCGCAATGAGCCGCGCCACGCCCATGCGGATAAGAAACCGCGCGCCGGGCTCCAACGCGGAGGCAATGACGACCGCGGTGAGCAGGACGAGCACCATGTCGAGAAGTGTATAGAGCAGGACGAACAAGACAACGACAAGTGCCGCCCTGATAAAAGTGCCGGTAGTAATGTGTAACGGAGAAAGTGGGGACTGAAACATAACGTTACAGTAACACTTTTTCAATAGTTTGCCAGCGGCCGCCGCATTATAGATGAAGCAAGTCCGCAATCGGCTCCTGCTTCTTTACCGGACCGATAAGCGCGAGGTTTAAGCGGCTATCAGAAAAATGCGACAGAGAGACGCGGGCAATCTCCCCGATACCGACCGCACGAATCTTCGCCGCGGTCTCATCGGGCCGCAGAAGTGGCTTGCGCATGATTTCCTGGAACCCGTAAAAATCTGCCACCGCATCTGAGGTCTCAAGCCCGAGGTAAAGGGCGCCGACGAGATGCTCCTTCACCCGCGTGAGTTCTGCCGCGGTAATCTTCTCTGTCTTCAAGCGGCGCACTTCATGGAGCATTGCCGCAACGGCTTCCTTGAGACGCCGGGCGGGAACGCCGGCGGTAATCTCAAGAAAACCGTGGTCAGTAAAGCTCTCGTGCGAGGCGCCGACATAGTAGCAGATACCAAGCTCGTCACGCATCTTCTGAAAGAGCCGCGAGCTCATGCCGCCCCCCAAGAGCGCAGTGGCGACCCGCATGGCAGGAAGGTCGGCGTGGAAAAGATCAAAGGTGCGGATGCCGAACGCGACATGCATCTGGTCGGTCTCCTTGAACAGAACGGAGAGTGCCGGCTTTTTTTGCGCCTCTCGCACCGCGGTCTTCGGATGCTTCTTGCCGTCCGGCATTTTTGAAAACGCGGCGCGCACATCCGCCTCAACCCGCTTCTCGTCAATCGCTCCCGCAACGATAACGGCCGTGGCGCGGGAGACATAGTGCTTGTCGCGATAACCGACGAGCTCCTCGCGGGTGAGCGCCCGCACGGTGTCCGGCGTACCCGCGACATCCCACCCCGCCGGCTGGTCCCCATAGAGAAGCGAGAGCAAAACGTCATGGATGTGGCGCGGAGGCAGGTCCTCATACATTTTGATCTCCTCCACGATAACCCCCTTCTCCTTCTCCATCTCCGCCGCCGGAAACGTTGAGTGGAGATAGATGTCCGACACCACATCAAGAATCGTCGCGAAATGCTTGCGGTCCGATTTGGCGAAATAGCCCGTCATCTCCTGCGAGGTGAAAGCGTTATACTGGGC
>VMES01000055.1 GCA_007375655.1 Parcubacteria group bacterium Greene0416_79
CGCACGCCGGTGTCTCGGTGGGGCCAGACGGCGGGACACATCAGGCAGTTGAAGACATCGCGCTCATGCGTGTCCTTCCGAATATGCAGGTGCTCTCGCCCTGCGACGCTCTTGAGGCGAGGAAGGCGACGATTGCCGCGGCGAAGACAAAGACCCCGACCTACATTCGCCTCGCGCGGGAGAAGACGCCGATTATTACTACCGAAGAGACGCCGTTTGAGATAGGGAAGGCGCAGGTATTCTATAGAAGCACGATTCAAGATTCAGGATTCAAGAAAAGAGTGGGGATTATAGGAACAGGAGGATTGCTTCACAAAGCGCTTGTGGCAGCCAGAGAGCTTGAAAACGAGGGAATTGCGGTTACCGTGCTCAACCTCTCAACCATTAAGCCCCTTGATGAGGAGGCGATTGTCGCGCTCGCAAAAGAGTGCGGACGAATCGTCACGGTTGAGGAACATCAAATCGCCGGGGGAATGGGGAGCGCCGTGGCGGAAGTACTCGCTCGGAAACTCCCGATCCCCCTGGAGTTTATCGGCGTCCATGACCGCTTCGGTCAGTCCGGGAAACCAGATGAGATAGTTGAGCACTACGGCATGGGCATCTCGGCGATCAAAGCTGCCGTCATGAAGATGGTGGCATTCGCGCCGCACACTTCTTAACAGTCGCAGTGTCAGTTGGATGTTCGGCGATTGGTACGACCGGTACGGTTTGAAATGTACACGTTGCTCGTAAGTAATACTACTATACTCTGTAGTATAGTAGTATTACGGATAACCGCATATCTATGTCTAGGAAGAAGTTTGAGAATATGCACCCGCGGGAGAGAAACCGGATTCTTGATGAATTCTGGACAATGGTGGCGCTCTTGGAAAGCAAAGATGAGGTTCGGGGTTTCTTTAAGGATCTCCTTTCTGCGAGCGAGTCCGTCATGCTTGCGCGCCGGATTCAGATCGCCAAGCTACTTCTTTCTGGGTGGAGTTACGAAGCGATTGAGAGTCAGATTGGGGCTGGACCGACCACGATTGCTTCGGTACACCGGTGGTTGCATGGAGGATTTGGAGGGTACGCCCGCGCAATACCGAAACTTACGAAAGAGCTGCAGCGGCAGGATAAAGTCGCAGAACGCCGCGTGGAGGAGAGCGTTCCCCTAAGTGCCGCGTGGATGAGGAAGCGTTACCCATTGCATTATTTTCTTGTGAATATGCTTCGCGGCGGCGAAGATCTTACTCCGCCCCGTAAACTTGGCCGATAAAGCACCGCACGCCGCGCGAGGCTGTCTTGCTCTCATGGGGTACATCTTCCTCTGGAGAATTTACTACTATACTACAGAGTATAGTAGTATAATGCCCTGTGAAAATTATAGGAAGCTCGACTGTTAGTAGCCGCCTCCGCAACAGCTACCGGATCCTCTGCGGATGATATTCTTTCGGAGCGGCGGCGAGGTAGGACTCAAGCTCGGTGCGCGTGAGGAGTCCGCGCTGGGCGCCGATTTGCTGAACAACATAGGCGGAGTTGATGGGCGCCCACCGGAGTGCTTCGGTGAGTGATTTGCCGAGCGCAACTGCCGACGTAAAGGTGGAGGCGAACGCGTCTCCGGCGCCGGTGCGGTTCTGTGGGGGTAACGGGTCGGGATACGGCGGCTGAAACCAGTGCTCGCCCAAAGCCGAGTCAAAGGCATACGCGCCCCTCGGTCCATCGGTGATGAGTACGGTTCTCGGTCCGAGCGCGTGAATGCCGTCAAGGAGTATCTTGATTTCATTTTCTGAAGTGTTCAGGATTTTCTGCGCCTCTTCTCTATTACACACAAAGATCTCAGTGCGTTTATATAGTTCCGCGAGTTTTTCCGTCCCCAGCCGGATCTGGAAAGTGCCTGGCTGGAACGCGAGCCGAACTTCCAGATGTGCTTTCAGATACTCAATGATTTCATAGTGATACTGCTCCGAATTCCCGCCAAGCGAGGAGACGTATATCCATTTTGGAGGAGGATCAATCGGCGGAAGTCGGTATGGATACTCTTGGTGCTGTACCAAAATAGTCCGCTCGTCCTCGTACCAGAGGACATAGTGGTAGTTTGTTTGCATACCCTTATGTACCGTTGCATATGATGTGTCCACTTTCTCTTTTGTGAGCACTTGCAGGCACTCCTTTCCGTTCTCGTCGTCTCCTATGTCAGTGATAAGCCCAGAGGCGAGTCCAAAGCGCGCCGCCGCTACCGAAGCATTGGCACTATTGCCGACTGCCCGCACCACCTCCACGAATTCGTAAGGAATCTTATCAGCAAAGCGCATACAGAGCTGGCAGTTCTTTTTGTCTATGCCGCAATGCACGCTCGCTTCTTTGAGCCGTATGAACGCGTCGGTCGTGATATCGCCGATGCCGAGAAAGTCCAGTTGTTTCATGCGAACAGTATAACACCGATATGCTACAATGGTGATATGTTGAAACTCGTCTTTGTTACCCGAAAGATACCTGAAGTCGGACTCGCCTTGCTTCGGGAAAAGGGATACGCACTGGATATTTCCGATGCCGACCGGCCGCTTGCCAAAAAGGAACTCATCGCGGCGCTTAAGACGAAGCCCTACGACGGCGTGCTCTGTCTCCTTACGGACACGATTGACGCGGAGGTCTTTGACGCGGTCCCGACCGCGAAGATTTTTGCAAACTACGCGGTGGGGTTAAACAATATTGATGTTGCGGAGGCGAAGAAGCGGGGGATTGCGGTTACCAATACGCCGGATGTGCTCACGAACGCGGTGGCGGAGCACGCGTTCGCGCTTATGCTCGCGCTCGCGCGCCGCATTGTGGAGGCGGACTCGTTCACGAGGGCGGGGAAATACACCGGCTGGGATCCCCACCTCCTCGTCGGCTTTGAGCTTAAGGGAAAGACGCTCGGGGTGCTCGGCGCGGGGCGAATCGGCGCGCGGGTCATTGAACAGGCGCGCGCGTTCGGAATGAAGGTTTTATACTATGATGTAAAACAAAACCCCGCGCTTGAAGAGACGCACGGAACCAGGTTTTGCGCTACTCCCGAGGAGGTTCTGAAAGCCGCGGATGCCGTCTCAATCCATGTTCCGCTCCTGCCGTCCACACGGCACTTCATTGACGCAAACCGTCTTCGGCTCATGAAGAAGACGGCAATTCTCATCAATACTTCGCGTGGTTCGGTGGTTGATGAAGCGGCGCTGGTCTCGGCGCTTCAGGAAGGGATACTGCGCGGGGCAGCGCTTGATGTGTTTGAAAACGAACCCGCGCTCGCGAGAGGTCTTACGGAGCTTCCTAATGTCATACTGACTCCGCATATCGCCTCCGCGACTGAGGAGGCGAGAGGCGCGATGTCGGTGGTTGCCGCAGAGAATCTCATCGCGTTTTTTGAGGAGCGCACGCCGCCGAATATGGTGTAGCGCGGTTCGCATGCCGCGCTACACCGATGCGAATCTGGCAAAGTGGGTGCGAATGCCGCGAATGAAGATTTGTAGATTCGCTCTTCTATTCGTGGATTCGCATCGGGCGGGTTTGCTTTTTTCGGCGCCGTTTGTATACTGTTTTGCTATGGTCTTAACTTTGCATTACGAAAGACGCGATGTGGCAAGGCAGAAACCGAACGCGCTGCGCCGGGCGGGCAAACTTCCCGCTGTCTTGTACGGCAGGAAGCAGAAGGCGACTCCCATCGTTCTCTCGTTCGCAGAATTTGACAAGGTCTGGAGGAAGGCCGGTGAGAGCGCGGTGCTGACGCTCAAAGGGTCGGCGGGGGGAGAGATAGAGGCGCTCATCCATGAGATTGACCGCGATCCGGTAAAGGATACCGTACGGCACGCCGATTTTACCGTCTATCAGGCCT
>VMES01000056.1 GCA_007375655.1 Parcubacteria group bacterium Greene0416_79
CAGTTTAAAGAGTTCATGGAGAAACTTCGGATGCGAGCGCGAGAGCTTGAGGAAGACGCCCTTCGGGGTCTCCTCAACGCGGTAGAGGTACGCGCGCACCCGCTCGCCCTGCCGGTACCGCTCGCCCGGAATCTGCTCCTCGTAAGGCAGGATCCCCGTGGCGCGTCCCATATCTATAAAAAGATTGCCGCGCTCAACGCGCTGCACCGTGCCCGAGACCACCTCGCCTTGCCGCGCGCCGTACTCGTTCATAACAGACACCTTCTCCGCCTCGCGGATTTTCTGAATAATCACCTGCTTCGCGGTCTGCGCCGCGATACGCCCAAAATCGCTCTTCGCCTCCAGCGGAAAGACAATCTCGTCGTCCAGCGCGGCATCTTTCTTTATCTTCCGCGCATCCTCCATCATGATATGATGCTCCTCGTTGAAGTAGATGCGCTCGTCTTTAAGGTCGCGCTCTTTCTCCTCTGCCCGCATCTTCTCCGCCTCCTCTTCCGGAATCACTTTGGTCTCGTCCACCACAATCTTTACCTGGGAGAATTCCGTCTTCCCGGTCTCGGAGTCAAACTTCACGCGCACAATCTGCCCTTTCTTGCCGTACTCTTTCTTGTACGCCGTGGCGAGCGCCGCCTCTATGGCTTCACGCACCCGCTCGCGCGGAATGCCCCGCTCATCTTGGAGCTGATCAAGCACTGAATTGATAACCTTCAGATCGAAAAGCATATCTTGAAAAATTCTAAATCTGAAATCCTAAACCCTAAACAAATCCCGACTCTCAAACGAGAAAACCTTTGGCTTTTTGTGTTTTGTGGTTTGTTTAGAATTTAGATATTAGAATGTAGGGTTTTCTTAAAAATAATGTCCGCCCTCGGCAGGCGAACACTGTATGCCGATAAGCGTAGCAAGGCGCGGTGCGGAAGTCAATATGCGCATTGAATGACCTAACATGACACTGTAGGCCTTTTGGATGAATGGTGAAGCAAGACACCGAATACTCTGTGAATAAATGGGGTCTGGGCGTATGTTAAAATAGTTTGCGACCGCAAACTATTTTAACATTAGGTATGCATAAGATACGACCCTTCTTTATTCTTGGAACGGCGCAGATACTCCTCTCGTGATGTATCCCCTATTGTTCCTCGGCAGGTAAATCCATTCAAGCGGCGTAAACCGGATACTCTGATCGTACGCCGCCGTTTCAGTGTCTAAGTTAAATCATTTGACACGTATGTTGTATCTGGCCTTATGCATTGCTGCATGCGTATCCAAAAGCGCTGAGGCGAGGTGTGGATTAGGTTTAACCTAAATAGATTCTCTAGGTTAAACCTATAATGAGGAGGCGGGCGAGGCATCGCCTTTCCATGCGGTCCCATGCGGTCGGCTGTGGACAAGTACGCATAGGTTCCTTCCATTCCAAGCCCGCCTCGTTGTATACTATCACGAAAGACGCACGGGGCTCTTACGCTTTTTCGTTCCCCGCGCTTCGAACCTATCCACTATCTAACCGCAAAATAATGAAGAAAAATAACGCTTGCCTGCTGAAATATCCAAAATTCTGCTGCGAATTGCCCGTTTCTGCTCTGCAGAGTTCACTATGCATTACAGAAATGGGCAATTCTCGCTACGAATTTTGAGTATTTCAGCACGGCATTAGATAATGGATAGGTTCTTACGCATGTCAACTTCACCGCACACAACTACTGCCTGGACCATTGTTGGCGTAGCCATTATCGCCGGAGGATACTTCTTGTTTTCTTCAACCCCTCTCGTGCCTCCCGCAGAAGGAGTCGTAACGACCCCTCCCGCGGTCTCCAAAAAGCAGCTTCTCGGCGAGGAGACGCTTGGAGACAGAGAGGCACTCGCGGTCGGGGGGCACAAGGAGCGCATCTTAGAACGGATTGCTTCGCCAAGACCTCTTACCAATGAAGAGAAAGGGGCCATCGGGAGCATCATGCTGACTCAGGCGCATCTGTACAATTTTTCGGGCGCGGAGCGTGAGGCAATCTTCGCGGCGCTGCAGAACGAATGAAGAACGGCTCTAGGATTGTGTTATCATGGTGAGATACAGATACCAATCCGCCGCGGCGGACGAATGATTGCGAATAAACTTTACTAGATAACCTATACGCTCATGAAGTTCACCGCCTTCTTCGCAAAGATAACCGCAGGAATAGGGGCTGTAACGCTCTTCGCGCTCGGCGCGGCAACGCTCTATGCCGACTGGAGTGCTCCCCTGACCCCGCCTCCGACTTGTCGGGCAGGGGATCCCGGCTGCGATGCGCCGATTCATGCCGGAGCCGCGGCGCAGGTAAAAAAGGGAAAGTTTGGGATTGGAACTCGTACGCCAATGATGAGTTTGGAGGTAACGGCCCCGTCCTCTGTCTTCTCCCTACCGTCAATCGGCCTTTCGTATCCGGCGGACAATTCCCCTGTGACCAAGTGGCTGTACCTTATCGGTCCGGGGGCCACACAGGCAAATTCTGAAATCATACATTCCGACAACACGGGTTTGACATTCGGGCGGCAGACCTCCTCTTTGGGCGGTAGCATTACAAGAGAAATGGTGATTACAAAAGACGGCAAGGTGGCTATCGGGACCAACCCGCAAAACTTTCTTGCTGACTTAACTGGACTTTTTACCGTGTTCGGAACGATAAAGATTACCGATGGGCAGGCGCAGCCGGGAAGAGTGCTCACCGCAGTGGACAGTAAAGGTCTTGCGAGTTGGAAGAACCTCCCCGCTCTCTCCGAAGCAGACACCCTCCAGAGCGTGGTGAATCGGGGGAAGACGGTTGCCGGCGGCGCAGATCAATTTCCGATTACGCTCTCTCGGACGGATCAAAGCGGGACGGCGCTTGAAGTATTTGGGAAGGTCTTGATTCAAGATACTACCCAAGGTAAAGATAAAATTCTCACCTCTGATCAAGAGGGACTCGCAAGCTGGAAGTCGTTGAGTCAGATCGGCGGAGGCGCTGAAGCAGACACGCTCCAGAGCGTTACCGCACGAGGGGCAACTACCGACCGTGCAATAGAGACAAACGGCTTTCGGTCAAAACAAGATGCCATTATTGACGGCAGGGTTGGCATCGGAGATGACACGCCCTCTGCGCTTCTAAGCGTTGGGAGCGGAGATAAGTTCAGAGTGGATGCGAACGGGCATCTCCGGCTCAATGGCTCCACCGATCCCCTGAACGGACTGGCAGACACTTCATTCTCACGAATTCTTTCTTTCGCCAATTCCTCCGCGCCCTTCAATACAAGCAAATTAAAGGTGGTCTATGGCATCATTGGCGAGCCGCAGAACAACGGTGCCGGGGACATTCGGGGTATTTCAATCGTGCCTGTAACCGGCCACGCGGGAACAGTAGGAAATGTCTATGGGGTCACTTCGGGGGTACGGACCGCGAACAAGGACACTCTCCTGACTAATGGAGCCGCCTTCGTTGCGAGGACGCCGCACATACTGACGGGAGGACGCATCACCAATGCCTATGGCATTTTCATCAATCCGCAGAAAGATACGGGGGTAACCGGGGTAACCAATGGCTATGGAATCTATCAAACGGGCGCGGATGACACAAACATCTTCCTGGGCAATGTCGGCATCGGCACTAAGGCCCCTTCGGCCAAGCTTGACGTGGCTGGGAAGATAAAGATTGCGGATGGCACAGAGCGCGCAGGAAGGGTGCTTACCTCAAACGCTCAAGGGCTCGCGAGTTGGCAGGACCCGCAAGCCGGCGGCGGCACCTACAGCGCTGACTCAAGTTTGACGCTGACCGGCACGAGATTTGGATTGAATATAGAATA
>VMES01000057.1 GCA_007375655.1 Parcubacteria group bacterium Greene0416_79
ACCTCCATGCCGTTCGTGAGCCGCACGCGAGCAATCTTCCGGATAGCGGAGTTCGGTTTACGCGGGGTCTTCGTGGTCACCTTGGTACAGACGCCGCGCTTGAACGGCGCATAGAAATACACTGGTCGGTTTTTAAGCACGTTAAAAGAGTGCGTCAGTGCCGGCGTCTTTGACTTGTGCGGCGCGCTCTTGCGCCTCCGTTTTATGAGTTGGTTGATGGTTGACATGGCAACACTGAACTGACACGGAATGAGGTTCACACGGAACTACGCGGAAAGATTCTGTATCCGTTCCGTGTTCTTATTCCGTGTCGCTTCCGTGTATCGCAAACTACTGTAATACATAAGCCAAAAAAACGCAACTTCAGAGCCGTATGCCGGTTATGAGCGAGAACAGAAATCCAATGATGGGCGCCAGAAACTGCCAGAAGAATACGATGAAGATAAGGACAATGAAGAAGCCATAACGTTCCAGCGGCTCGCGCAGATGAAGCAGATGATACGGCAGGAACGCGAAGAGAATCTTGGAGCCGTCAAGCGGCGGGATTGGGATGAGATTAAAGAGGGCAAGGACGAGATTGATGACGACCACGACGACGGTAATTTGAACAAACGTCTCCGGGAGCGCCGGCGCCGCGATTCTCCAAAGCATGCCGAATATCGCCGAGAGCGCCAGATTGGAGAGCGGCCCGGCGGCCGCAACGATCGCCTCGCCATACTTCCCCCGCAGATTATACGGGTTTACCGGCACCGGGCGCGCCCATCCGAATATGACCCCCGCGCCCGTGAGATACAGGAGCAGAGGAATAAATACGGACCCGATGGGGTCAATGTGCGGCAGAGGATTGAGCGATAGACGCCCCGCAATCCGCGCCGTTGGGTCCCCGAGATAATTTGCCACGAAGCCGTGCGCGACCTCGTGCACGACGACGGACATGATGAGCACCGCGATTTGAAAGATGATATCCAGTTGCATACTACCTATTTTATGCTACAATCTTGCCTACGCAAAGCACGGTACGAGCCGTGCTCGAATGTTCAAGTAGCAATGCACAAGTATCAATGAATTTTTTATTCAACAATTATTCAATTTGCTTGAAAATTGATTTGTAAATTGCAAATTACTTCCATGAAGATCTGCCCTATCACAAAACGCGGTTCCCTGCGCGCCGGGGGATATTCCAACCGCACGCGCGCCACGCAGTTCAATCCGACTGGCATCGTCCGGCGCCAATTAAACTTGCAGAAAAAGCGGATCTACATTCCGGAACTTAAGAAGACGCTGACGCTTACCCTCTCCACCAAGGGGCTCAAGACCATTCACAAGAGGGGCGCGTACGTGACACTCAAAGAAGCAGGCCTTATTTAAGAGGCACTCGGCAAGAAGCTTTAGACCCCAGTTTACCGCACCGTTGTTGGCAAAAAACGTTATTGATTATATTGTACTGCCGCACTGTAGAAATAGTTTACGGTCGTAAACTATTTCTACAGTGCGCACCCCGTCTATTTTTTGAGACGGACTGTTTCGCCGTCCGACTCCATCACGATAGTCCCCTGCTCGTAGGTGCCGAGGGTTTTAACTTCAAACCGCTTCAGCCGTTCAAGCACTTCAGCGTGCGGGTGCCCGTAGCGGTTTTCTTTTCCCGCGGAGATAACCGCGAATGCGGGCGAGGCGAGTCCGAGGAGCGCATCCGAAGTGGAGGTACGCGAGCCGTGGTGTCCCGCCTTGAGCACATCAGAGTCCAACCGCTTGCCATCAAGCCCCACAAGATAATTTTCAATCGCTTCCGGCGCATCGCCCATGAGAAGGAACGAGGTACTGCCGTATACGAGTTTTGCCACAATGGAGCCGGTGTTCGTTTCAAGCCCTTCTACATCGCGGTCTGGAAAAAGAATCTCAAGTATCACGCCGCCTCCGAGGTTAATCTGTTGTCCGCGGCGCGCGAAGACGCGCGCCGCCTTCTCCTTTGCAACTTCATCTTTAAACACCTTGAATTCGGCAGACGCGCCGATTGTTCCTGGCTCCACCACCACCGCAACTTTGTACGCGCGGAGGACATCAATGAACCCCGCGAAGTGGTCTTTGTCCGGATTCGTGACGATGAGGAGGTCAATCGTGTGGTCATAGAAAGGCATCGCCTTCCCGAGCGCCCGCAGGACACTTTTGTTCGGTCCACCGTCCAGAAGCGCCTGATTTCCCGTCGGCGACTCTATAAAAATTGCGTCTCCCTGCCCCACATCAAGAAACGCCACGGTAAACACTCCCGCGCGGTCTTCATGGACAAGCGCGTACCAGATGAGCACGGCGGCGGCAAAAAGCGCCACAAGAAGATACCAATGCAGATGCTCCCGCAGTTTGCGCATGACGTAATTGTAACAAGAAAAATCCCGTTCTTGGACATCCGTTCTTGGACATCCGATGTCCCCGGGACATCGGATGTCCAAGAACGTCCAAAAAGAGATTAGAGACGGTGTCGCCAAGTTCAAGAAAATCTCGGGATGCGTAAGAAAAACCCCACAGAGAATATACGGGTACAAAAGCGGGTGGCAACGCACGGAGTTTGATATAATAAGACCGACTTAATAGTAAATAGGATTCACTCTCATGAAAAAATTTGAAGAGAAAAAATTTACTATCCCCCCGCTCAAGGGTATCTCGGCGAAAAATATAGAGGAGCATTTGAAGCTCTACGCCGGCTATGTGAAGCACGCAAACCTCATTCTGGAGCATATTGAGGAGCTTTTACCGCAGTCGGAGAAGTATGCATATGAGCTGGGCGAGCTTCAGCGCCGATTCGCGTTTGAGTTTGACGGGATGCGGAACCATGAGTACTACTTCAACGCGTTTGAGGGCGGAGCCAAACCGCTCTCGCAAGAGTCGGCTCATGCGAGAGCGGTAACGGAAGAATGGGGATCGTTTGACCGTTTTCTCGCGCGGTTTAAGGCAATCGCTCTCACGCGCGGTATTGGCTGGGCAATGCTCTACTATGACCCCCACACCAAGCGGCTCCTTACGCAATGGGTTGACGAACAGCACCTGGGACACCTGACCGGCGCTTCGCCCATCCTTGCGCTGGATATGTGGGAGCACGCCTTCG
This sequence comes from Parcubacteria group bacterium Greene0416_79, assembly GCA_007375655.1. Classification (GTDB taxonomy): domain Bacteria; phylum Patescibacteriota; class Minisyncoccia; order Phycocordibacterales; family UBA10002; genus UBA10002. The sequence continues at coordinate 3,098 of VMES01000057.1, forward strand.
TCGCCGACTACCAGCCGAGCGGAAAGAAGCAGTATGTGGAGGACTTCTTCAGCAATCTGAATTGGAGTGTTATTGAAAAGAACTTTATTGCCGCAACACGGTAAACCCCCCTACCTTGCCCACACATCAAACGAATGTTTGGTGTTTTGGAATGGGTAAGAAAAAAGGCCGGAAGGTGGTGTACACGCTTCCAGCCTGAGTCGCGCATCGCGCGAAGGCCCTTAGGCTGACACGGGTTCAGCCGTAACTTCTTGAGGCAGGGGTACGTTGAGGGTGAGACTGAAGTAGAACCCTTCTAGATCATCAAGGATGTTGAGTCTCACCGCGTCATTGATGCCAACATTGTCGGTGAGTCCTGCCGCGGCAAGGATCCCTTTCCGCGTCTCATCGTCATGATTGTAGCCGGCGATGGCACGTTTGAGTGCCGCAACATTTGCCGGGTCGAAGTTCGCGCCCTGCGCCCGAAGTTCAAACACGAAACCGGTGTAGGACCGATTACGGGCAGCTTCGATGACGCGCTCGCGCTGCAGGCCGAGACCGTCAATGACCATCTGGTCAAAGCCTGTCCCGCACGCAGGGTAACCATCGGCGAGCCTGCCTTTTTCGGCCAGCCAGATACAAGACTTCCATCCGCATGCCAGGCGTAGACATTTCCATCCCACAAGCCCACCACAATCTCCAAGATTCCATCACCGTCTAA
>VMES01000058.1 GCA_007375655.1 Parcubacteria group bacterium Greene0416_79
TTTTAAAGCCATTGAAAAGAAATTAAAGCCGTTCTATCCTTTGGTGGAGCGAATCAATGCGCTTGAAGAAAAGGTGAAGGAACTTCCTTCAGAAGCGTTTAAGGAGAGAACCACGGAATTGAAGGCCCGGCTTCAACAAAGGGAGACGCTTGACGCTCTCCTTCCCGAGGCGTTCGCGCAGGCGCGCGAGGCGGCGCGGCGAACCTTGGGCGAGCGACACTTTGACGTGCAGCTTCTTGGCGGCATGGTGCTTCATCGCCGCGGCATTGCCGAGATGCGAACGGGAGAAGGGAAGACGCTCGTCGCGACACTTCCGGCGTACTTGAATGCTCTCACCGGCAAGGGAGTGCATGTGGTGACGGTGAACGACTATCTCTCGCGGAGAGACGCGGTCTGGATGGGGCAGGTGTATGGCCTCCTTGGACTCTCCGTAGGGGTTATCAATCACGATTCCTCCTTTATCTACGACGCTTCTCATGTTTCGATCAATACAGGTCAAGGAGGTCGAATTTCTAATTCACCTAATTCACCTAATTCACTAATTTCTAATAAAATTTCAAATTCCAATGTTCAAAATCCCAAATCCGAAGAAAACTTAAGACTTAAAACTGACAACTTAAAACTAGACGCCGAGCGGGACTTGCTCGGCGGATTCAAGGTGGTGCATGAATTCTTACGTCCGTGTACGCGCCGCGAAGCGTATGCGGCCGACATTACCTACGGCACGAACAACGAGTTCGGGTTTGATTATCTGCGGGACAATCTTGAGTATGCGCCAGAGGGGCTTCGCCAGCGGGGATTTCCGTACGCCATCATTGACGAGGTGGATTCCATCTTGATTGACGAGGCGCGCACGCCGCTCATCATCTCCGCGCCGACGCAAGAGTCCGAGAATCTCTACGGCACGTTCGCGCGGATTGCGGCGGGATTCGCGAAGGATGTGGATTTTACGGTTGACGAAAAACTGCACGCCATACAACTGACTCCTTCGGGCATTTCGAAGGCCGAGCGCGCGCTCGGCGTTCCGAACCTCTACACCGAGGGCGGCATCAAGTACGTGCACCATCTGGAGACCGCGGTGCGCGCCAAGGCGCTCTTTCATCGCGACAAACATTATGTGGTCCGGGAGGGCGAAGCGGTGATTGTGGATGAGTTCACCGGGCGCCTCCAACCGGGGCGGCGCTGGAGCGAAGGGTTGCATCAGGCGATTGAGGCGAAGGAGGGCGTGGCGGTGCAGAAAGAGTCGCGCACCATGGCGTCCATCACGTTTCAGAATTATTTTCGGATGTACGGGAAGCTCTCGGGGATGACCGGTACGGCGAAGACGAGCAGCGAGGAGTTCTACAAAGTGTACGGGTTGGACGTGGTCTCCATCCCGACGAACAAGCCGTCGCAGAGAACTGACCGCAACGACCTTATCTTCCAGACCGAGGTAGGGAAGTTCAAGGCGATTACCCGGACGGTCGGGGAACTGCACAAGAGGGGCCAGCCCGTGCTTATCGGCACCGTCTCCATTGAGAAGAACGAGATTCTCTCGGAGTTTCTCCGCGCCGCCGGAATCCCGCACGAAGTGCTGAACGCCAAAAATCATGAGCGGGAAGGCGCGATTATCGCGCAGGCCGGGCGCAGAGGCGCGGTGACGGTGGCGACGAATATGGCGGGCAGGGGCGTAGATATCAAGCTTGGCGGAAATCCCGCGGCCGCGGAGGCGTACGAGGAGGTGAAGGCGCAGGGCGGGCTCTTCGTCTTGGGCACCGAGCGGCACGAGGCGCGGCGCATTGACAATCAACTCCGCGGCCGCTCCGCGCGACAGGGGGACCCGGGCGGGACCGCGTTCTTCGTCTCGCTTGAGGATACGCTCATGCGCGTCTTCGCCTCGGACACCATCAAGCGGATGATGGGGCGGTTCGGGATTCCCGAAGACGAGCCGATTGAAAACCGCATCATCACCAAGTCCCTTGAGACCGCGCAGACCAAGATTGAAGGATTTAACTTTGACGCGCGCAAGCACGTCCTTGAGTACGATGACGTGCTTAATCATCAGCGCAAGACCATCTATGAACGGCGGCGCAACATTCTTCTCGGCGGGTCCGATGCGGTAGATGAGTATTTCAAGGGACTCGGCAGTTCGGAGGTTCAACGACGAGGCTCAGCTTCAACCAAGATGGTTGAGGCTGAGACTCGTCGTGGCTCCCGCCAATCCGCACACTCCTTTACGGAGGAAGTGGAGAAGAAAAAGAAACAACTCGGAGAGAATTTCTCTCCCATCTGCCAGCGGCTCATTCTGCAGAGCACCGACCTCTTCTGGGTGGAACATCTGGAGGTCATGGACTATCTGCGCTCTTCGGTCAACTTGCGAGCGTACGGCCAGCGGGACCCGCTTGTGGAGTACAAAAGAGAAGGACTCCGGATGTTTAAGGAGATGGAACAGGGGATCGCGAATCAGATTATGACGATTCTCCCTGAGCTCGGCGGGCAGATTGCGGCGGCGCCCCGTGCGCGTCTGCAAGAAGTGCACGAACAAGCCCAGCTCATCGGAAGCGGCGATGAAGAATCGGACAGAACGCACCATGGCAATAGTGCAGGAGGAGGTTCGACATTGGCTCGGGAAAAAGTTAGAACCTCCACGGGAGAGAAGATAGGCAGGAATGACCCGTGTTATTGCGGAAGTGGTAAGAAGTATAAAAGATGTCATGGGGCGTGAAGGATAAGAAAAAAGAAAGCCGCCGATTTGATCTCGACGGCCTGATACCTTCTTAGATTTGATACCAGACTTCAAATGGTAGGAAAGCGTGCGAAAAAGCTACTAATTCCCACTCATCGCTCCAACTTCTGGCTTCTCCAGTACATATAGTTGTATTCTCGCAGAGATGTTCGTTCCTGATAGCGTGTGATTTACACTGTCATGTATCTACTCGGATCTTTCTTGTGGCGACAAACCGCTATGCAATGAACTGTAAATTCCGGCATTAGGTACCTCCTGATGGTGTGTATAACTGCCAGTAGGATAGTATGAAAAAGCATCATATGTCAAATTAGCTTCACAGTAAGGATGTTATAGAGATGTATTATTCTGGCTATTCGGATAGAGTATAAAAGACGCATGAAGCATCTACTGTCAAATCCATGGCATGAGATTGTCCGCTTTGACCGAGGCGAGGAGGCCGTCGCGGCGCTTGCGGCGTTTGTGAAGGAGAGTAACATCCGCGCGGGATGGATCTTTGCTATCGGTTCTGCGGATATGGTTGAGCTTTCGTATTACGATACGAAGAAACGCGCCTACGCGCGCAGAACCTTCAGGGAATTTCTGGAAGTGGTTGGGGTCAGCGGGAATATCTCGTGGAGGTCAGGAGAGCCCGCACTCCACCTTCTTGGTTCTTTTGGCCGGACTGATTATTCAACCGTCAGCGGACACATCCATTCGCTTCAAAGCGCCGCGACCCTTGAGGTCTTTATCCACAAGATTGACGGGGAGCTTACGCGCGCGCAGGATAGTGGCACTGGTCTTACTCTGCTTCAGTAACGTAGTGAATACGTATGAATGAGGGCGCGCGACAGAAGGAGAAAGAAAAGGCGGTGCTTCTCGCGTTTCAAAATGGAATGGCGCTTATTAGGCGCGGTTTGGAGATTCACGGCATGAAGGCGGACGGCAGCACCGTTCTCTTCTCAACAAGCGATTCGTATGAGCGATTGTGGCGGGATCTTCTCAAGGAGCTGCGCCGTCGCGTCTCTGTCAAGCATTTGGCGTATATGAGGCCTAACGTAGGGCTTGGCGTAAT
>VMES01000059.1 GCA_007375655.1 Parcubacteria group bacterium Greene0416_79
GCCGATGCCGCCGACAAAGAGCGAGATGCCTGCGACTGCGTCGAGAAAGAGGGTGAGCGCGTTCGTGATGATCTTGAGACGCTCCGCCAGGTCCGCCTGCGTCTCTACAAAGAAGTCTTCCTTGTCGGGGTCGGTGATGTTGTGCGCCGCGCGCAGCGTGCGCGTGATGTCTTCAACGGTTGCGCGCAGATGCTTCTCTGAATCCGCCGAGACAATGATGCGGTCAAAGTACTTCCTGCCCAAGATATAGTGCTGCGCCGTGGTGTAGGGGGTGAGCACCATATCGTCAAAGTTAAAAAACGAGACCTGCCCTTTCGGCGCGAGGACGCCGATGACGCGGAAGTTCCGTTGGTTGATCCGTACTTTCCTGCCGAGGGGCTCGCTTCCTTCGCCGAAGAGCTCGCGCCGCACTTTGTCTCCGATGACCGCGACTGCGGAGCGCGAGCGAACATCGTCCGCGGTGAAGAACTCTCCCTCGCTCGGGTAGAGGTCAAAAATCTTCTGCATGATGTTGTCTTTCTCCTTGCTTCCGCCGCCCAAGACCGTTGCCTGGTAGGTTTCGCTTCCTGAAGAGAGCCGCGCCGTGCCAAAGACAACAGGCATCACCTCCGCCGCAAACGGCACGTTGCTTTTCTGCGAGAGGTTTGCGAGGTCACGCTCTTTGAGGGAGTCAAGGAAGACATTGGCGAAGTCCGACGGTCCCGTGGGGTGGCGTCCGGGAATCGCGACGATTGTCCGCGTTCCCATGCCCTGAATCTGGTCTAAGATAAGTTCTTGCGCGCCTTCTCCGAGCGAGATTACGAGCATGATGGCGGTGATGCCAATGACGATGCCGAGGATGGTCAAGAACGAACGCAGGCGGTGCGTCCGAAGTCCGGTGAGAGAAGTTTTTAATGTATGGGGGAAGGTCATGGTTGTAGAAGAATATAGAATCTAGAATATGGAATATAGCAAGTGGGAATATTGAAATAAGGCGAAATCGTTTTTTCTAAATTCTATATTCAATATTCCAAATTCTATTTCACAAATCTTTCCGCATTCCGGCGCTGTTCAACTTTTTCCTCTCGTTCTATCGCGCCGTCTTTCAAATGTATGATGCGGCTTGCGTGTTTCGCGGTATAGGTTTCGTGTGTAATCAAGATTATTGTTTTACCTTCCTGGTTTAGCCGTTCCAGGATCTCCATAATCGCCTGGCCGGATTTTGAATCAAGATTTCCAGTCGGTTCGTCCGCAAAGATCACAGGCGGTTCGCAGACAAGCGCGCGTGCAATCGCTACCCGCTGTTTTTCTCCGCCGGAGAGTTTTACCGCCGGGTAGTCTCTCCGGTGAGAGAGCTGCACCGCTTCAATGGCTCTCTCCGTCTTTTCCCGCCATGCAGTTTCTTCCACGTTTGAGTAGTAGAGCGGGAGGAGCACATTTTCAAACACTGAAGCGTGCGGGAGCAGGTTGAATGACTGGAAGACGAAACCGAACTTGCGGTTTCTGATTTCCGCGAGTTTCTCCTCGGTGAGGAGTGAGAGCCGTTCTCCCTCGAAACGGTACTCACCCTTTGACTCGCGGTCTAAGAACCCCAAGAGGTGGAGCAGGGTGGATTTTCCGGAACCGGAGGGTCCCATGACGGCCACAAATTCTCCCGCCTCTATGGTTACGGAGACCTCCGCGAGGGCTTCGGTTGCAACCCCGTTGTCTTGATAGGTCTTGGAGAGCCGGACTGTGTGTATGAGAGACATAGACGTAATTTTCAAGGTTCAATTATCAATGTTCAATCAGTCGAGGGGTCGGATTAATTTCAAGGTTTAATGATCCATCTTCAAAAAGATGCCAACAGAAGATTCTTATTCCCATATTCCCCAGAATATAGGAATAAGAATCTTCCTGAAGAGTAAGCAGTTACATCAGTAATTGAACATTGATCATTGAGTATTGAACATTGATAGGTACGGGGCTACTTTGATTCCTGAAGAATCAGTCGGTCCCCTTCGCGTACGCCTTCCACAATCTCTACCTCGCGCGGATTCGCGCGGATTCCGACGACGACCGGCGCTTTTTCAATACGTCCGTCCAGTCCTTTTTTCTGCACATACTGCGCTTTGCCTTCCTGGATAATCGCGCGCGCGGGGATGACGACGGCCTCCTCTTTACGTATTGTCTTGATACTCACATTCGCGGTGAGTCCGGACCGCAGGCGCGGGTCGCTTCGTTCAAACGCAAAGGTGGTTTTGTAGGTCGGCACGCCCTCAATCTCAATTGCGGCGGGCTCTATGAGCGTTACCCGCGCCGGAAACGCGACGCCGTCTCCGTACGCATCAAGCGTAACCTCTGCAAAGTCGTCCTCTCGTATCTTTGCGATATCCGCTTCCGGCACGGGCGCCTCTATGATGAATCCTTCGGTCCCGAGAAATTCCACGATCGGCGCGCCGGCAGATACGGTCTCCCCTCGTTCAGCTTCTCTTCCTGCAATGCGCCCGGCAAAGGGCGCGCGGAGCACGGTCTTCTCCACTGCGGCATCTGCGGCGCGCAGTTTCGCGCGCGCCTGCGCAAGTTCTTGTTCCGCCTCCTCAATGGATTCCGACGTGGCGGGCGCGTTAGTCAGTTCAAGCGCACGCGTGGCACGGGCGCGTTCTGCGGCTCGCTCGCGAATCAAATTGAGATGATTCTGCACCGCGTTTATCGCCGTCGTGACGAGCGCGCGCGCGTTGCTCACACGGGTTCGGTAGTCGCCGAGCACTGCGCCGTCCAGCGCGCTTCCGTTTTGAAGGGTGCGGACCAAGGTGATAAAGAGCTTTTGTATCGGGATAAGTTCTTGGAGCGCCTCTTCCAGCGCGGCGGTTGGGTCTGCAGGCGCAGGTGAGAGAAGCGCCCGCAGAGTGCGCGCGTGCGCTTCGGCAGCCACGCGCTCCGACTCGGCTTTATACGAGGCCTCTGTTCCCGGCGCATAGGTCAGGCGGGCGTGTTCTGTTGCGTCGCTTGAGAAGAGCGGGTCGGCGTAGCGATTGAGCGCTTCCTCCGCCGCGCCGTAGGCGTCGGCGAGAATCGTACCCGTCTGATCTTTGCTGCTTTCAAGCGAGACCTCTGCCTTCGCGAGCTCCGCTTCTTTCAGCTGAATCTCCTCGCTTCGGGTGCCTTGTTTTTTTCCTTTGAGTTTTGCCTCCGCGATTCCAACGAGCGCGCGCATCTCTTCTCGCGCAGCTTCTTCCGGTTCACTGTAGAGCGAGGCGAGCACCGCGTCCGGCAAGACGCGCGCGCCGGTCGTAAATGGAAGCGACGCAATGACGCCTCCGCGGTCAAATGAGAGGGGAACTCGCCTCCTCGCTTTGACCGTGCCGGTAATGAAGACCTCGTTCGTGATGTCTTTTTTGGTTGCCAAGACGGTTTCGCCTGCGGGCGGGGGCGGGGAGAGGGTGAAGAAGTACAGTGCGACCAGGCCCGCGAGCGCGATACCGCCTATATATACCGCCTTTTGTCTAAAGAAGAAGCGCATGGTTCTGCTCGGTGAATACTAAATGGGCGTACACTCTAACACGGGTTGTAACGGTTGTGAAGATAGTGCATTTTATTCCGCGCGTTTACTATGTGGGTAGTTTCACTCTTTTCTTTGCGTTCATTTTTTGGCACGGAATCCCGCAGTGCCTGTAGGGGGATTCAGCCGGGGCTGTGCAAGGGGTTATAAGTTTAATCAGAATTAAGGGATAGTCCCGCACGTTTGATTTTTTTCCGAAAAAAATAAAACGTGCGGGACGACCTAAGATTTCATTGTAGA
>VMES01000060.1 GCA_007375655.1 Parcubacteria group bacterium Greene0416_79
ACGACGCCGTCGGCGAGGAGGGTGAGGCCGAACCGAGGGCCCGACAGGCTGGCGGTCTTGGCAATAGGGGGCAGCTGAGACGCCGTCGTCTGACTCAGAGCCGGGCAACGCGCTCTGGACGGGTTCGGTTCTTCTCCAAGATGAGCTCAAACACCGTGCTCCTGCCGTCTCCGGTAACGGCCGGCGGGTCGGCTCGGAGAAACCCGCGAAGCGCTCCCGCAACGAGCGTCGCGCGGCAGACGCTTCCGGCAAGACACTCTTCCACCACCACAAAATGATTGAGTTGCCGCGCGCGGCAAAACGCCTCACCGAGTTGCTCTTCGGTGCGCACGCCGACCGTCGTATGCCGCCCGCGCGAGCCGGTGCAGGGCTTCACCACGATCGGCGCGCCAATCCGCAAAAACGCCTCATGCGCGCCGCGCGCGCTTGTCACCGCAAAAGAACGCGGCACCCGAATTCTTGCCGCGCGCATTCTCTCCTTGAAGAGATGCTTATCGTCAAGCCATTCCTGCCAAAGATGCGGAAACCGGCGCGGGAGAGGAAGGCTCTCAAAGTAGTGCCACGCGCCATTCATGCGCACGCGGTACCATTCTGTCGGCCTGCGAAAGAGAAGAAGCTGCTCCACGAGAATCCCGCGCCGCTTCGCTTCCTGCCAGATGAGCCGAGAGCGCAGAGACCGCGCTTTATGTATGTCGCTTCCAAACGAGGCCGCGCCAAGGAGCTGGAGCAGAACAAGAAACGCCCATGCAATGACGTCTGCGGCTCGGTCGGCAACCCTCTGGAGATGACGCGTAAAAGGATGCGAAAGCGCTCGGTTCCCCGCGCTCGCAATGGTCTCATGGCAATAGGTGGAGAGATGCCCGACCGCGCTGTCCCCGCAATACGGACAGCTCGTCTCCCCATGCTTCGCCACAGGTTCCTTGATGAGCTCTTCCTCATCCATATCCATATCCAAAAACAACAAAGAGACGGCGTTCCGTCTCTTTGTCGGGAAATTAGTGTCCTCCCAACATAGGTGAAAAATTAACCTCTGCTAATTGCCTCACCGGTAGTATACCAGAACAGGAGGTCACGCACATCCACAGGGTACATTCTCTCGCTTTTTTGTGATATAACCTATATCGCATGATTCATGCTTCATGATTCATGCTTCATCCAGTGTAGCCCCGCCCATAGCTCCCCAGTAGCAGTCCGCCCGAGGCGGACGCTACGGGGCAGGCAGTTGCAACTTCGCTATGGGCGTCATAAGAATTCCGCCCATAGCTCAGTTGGTAGAGCACCCGCCTCTTAAGCGGAGGGTCGTAGGTTCAAATCCTACTGGGCGGACACGCGAAGCGCGTCCGGCCAAGAAGGCGCGGGGCGCCTTCGGGTAGGATTTGAAGCCCGATTGAGCATTTTTTGGAGTTTGAGTTTGACGAGAACGAACAAAAAATCCAATCGGGGTACTGAACCGGTACGGTTCAAATCCTACTCCGCGGACACGGTTAATAAATAACGGGCGGGTGGCGGAACTGGCTAGACGCGCTACCCTTAGGAGGTAGTGTCGAAAGACGTGGAGGTTCAAATCCTCTCCCGCCCACATCTTGAAAATCCGCTCCATCAAGCGCGTGATTTTCTTGCTTCCCAGATCCACTTCTATGGGTGGAGGCATGCCGCCTTCACATTCTCCCATTCGCACGAATGTGCCGTTAGAACGGAGAGAAAATTTGGAAACCTTTTGACAAGTTAATAATACCGCCTGCCGAGATTGACTATAAAGGCGGGACGTGCTAGTATCCTGGCCAGAATAATGACCGTTTTTGAGAGAGTATAGAGTCGCTCTTTGAAAACCGCATGAGCATCCAGTGTGTCTCCTTGAGTGAGGAGAACGCGCAGGAACATGCAAAAAACCTGACTCTACAGAAAAACAGAAAGGACATCAAATGAACTTTCTTAAATTACCATGGGCAATCTTTATGGCAACCGTGAGAGGAATGGGCATTGTATCAACAGTAGGAGGGACGGGAGCACCAACCCCACCGACAGGCGGGACAGGGGTTCCATCGCAGGGAGGAAGAGCCTCGATACATAACATTACCCCGCACGCTTCAAAGTTTTGGCGAGGCATGGTGTTTGCCGCTCTTGCGATACTGCTGTTTGAGGTAATACTCTTATCAGCGCAGTATACTCTTCCTGCCGTTGGTGTACGAGATGTGTTTTACCACATAACTCTTGCGCTTATTCTCTGGATAGGGCTCGTCGCTCTGTTGGTTACGGTATTTCTTAAAACCATCGGTGTGTACCAACTTGGACACACGCAGGATTGGTTCGGAAAACTGCGCCGATACGATACAGGAGCGCACTTGTTCCTTCCATGGGAGGACTTAACGGATGACTGCATCATCTCAACAGAGGCCGTGGTTCTTACTATTCCGGACACGGAAGTCACAACCGCAGACGGAAGTCCTCTCATTGCCTCCGGAAGCATACGCTGGCGGGTTGATCCAACCCTCTCGCACCTCTTCATCGGAGTCAAACGCACTGACGTGGATTCAAGCCTGCTGGCAACGGTAATCCGTTATCTCCGGGAAGAAACCACAGCATACGGGGATCCGGAGAAAGCGCTTAAACACTTAGCGGAAAAACCCGCAACAACAAAAAAGAGCGCGGTGCCTGGGCTCCTTGCGAGAGTGGAAGACAAACTCAAGAACGGAGTGAGTCAAACGGAATGGGGACACGGTATCATCATTGAAGCCGTCTTGACTTCAATACGCATGTCGCCGGAGATAAAAAAACTCTTCCTTGAACGGTTTGAAGACAAGCGCCTTGCGGACAGCGCAACAGCACTAAAGGGAAAAGAAAAGGAGGCCCGTCTCGCTCTCCTCAATAATCCGAATTCAAAACTCTCCCATACCGTAAGTGAGGAGATTGAAGGCGGAGACCGCTCCTTCAAGCTAACCATTGATGGAGCCGCGGGCGATACACTAAAGGACATCGGCGCTGCGGCATTTCTTGTCGCAAAGGGGCTGACCGATGCGAGACAGCAGAAAGGCGGTGGCGGTGGACCTCCCAAAAAAAAACCAACCGCCTAAACAATAAACCCATAACAGAGGAGATAACGCATGAACGCACAGCAAACGCAAAATCCTGGAGGCACAGCCACTGGCTCCGGCACGACTGGTTCCACAAATGCACAAATCGCACCGCCACTATCGCTTGAGCGGGTTGTCTTAATCCTCTTAAGTGTAGTGGCCACTCTGATTCTCATCACGATAGAGATAAGAATGGCGGCAGACATCTCGGGGTTCCTCACCAGCACATACAACGAACAACTCGGTGTGCTACGCGCGCCGATCTTTCTTCTGATGTTCATCCCGACTATTGCGGGAATGTCAGCAGGAATCGCTTGGCTCGTCGGGAAAAGAACTGCTTCAAAATGGATCTCTGATTTCGTCTTTCACAGACGAAAGCTTGGAGTGGTCGCGGTTATCACCCTGGCGTTTGCGGTGTGGAACGCTATCGTGATATCTGTGCACTTACAGGGATTCCCGGCGACGATACGGGAGATGCTCGGCAAGTATAGCTTACCGATCGCTCTGCTCATCGTCGCAACCATCCTGTACCGACTCAACGCCGTACCACAGGCGCACGGCGGACAAAGTGCGGGATGAGGCCAAGGAGTTGTACCTGCGGCACAGCAAGGTGAAGGTGAGTGGGAAATAAGTTTTAAATTCAACAATAATTCGGAGGGAAAATAACATGGCAAAAGAGAAAATTATAG
>VMES01000061.1 GCA_007375655.1 Parcubacteria group bacterium Greene0416_79
CCGAAACTACTGCCTTCGCGCCCAATGTGCCGTACGCCGCCACGAAGGCCGGAGGCGACCTTCTCTGCCACGCCTACTACTCCACCTGGAAGGTTCCGGTCATTGTCACGCACTGTTCAAATAACTACGGACCCTACCAGTATCCAGAAAAACTAATTCCGTTTTTCATCACACGCGTCCTGGAGGGGAAAAAAGTCCCGGTCTACGGGGACGGGAAGCATGTGCGCGATTGGATCTATGTCTTGGACCACTGCCGTGCGCTTGAACTCTGTCTTCTCAAGGGGAGAGCCGGAGAGGTGTATAATATCGGAGCGGATAACGAGATGAGCAATCTCAACATTGCGCGGCTGCTCCTTAAGAAGTTCAAACGCGGAGAATCAGCGATTGAGTTTGTGGCGGACCGTCCTGGACACGACCGGCGGTACGCGATTGACGCGTCAAAGATACGACTGGAGCTTGGCTGGAAACCCGTCTATACGTTCAGAAAGGCGTTTGACGAGACGCTTGAGTGGTACCTCACAAACCCTTCTTGGGTTGAGCGAGTCCGTAGAAAGACCGGCGTGTTTAATCCGCATATTGATTTGTGGAAGGTGCGCCAGCATAAATTAATCAATTATCAATTATCAATTATCAAAAAATGAAAGGCGTTGTATTAGCGGGAGGGCTTGGCACGCGGCTCTATCCGCTTACTAAGATCACCAATAAGCACCTGCTTCCGGTCTATGACAAACCGATGGTCCTTTACGCACTTGATACGGTGAGGAAGTCAGGCATCACCGAGGTCATGATTGTGTGCGGACGCGAACACGCGGGACACTTCATGCATTTTCTCGGGTCCGGTAAAGAATATGGGGTTACGCTCTCCTATGCTATTCAGGACAAGGACAACGGCGGTATTGCCGACGCGCTTTTGTACGCGGAAGATTTCGCCGACAGGAACAGCATCGCGGTGATTTTAGGCGACAATATCTTTGAGGACGATTTCACTCATGTCATCGCCTCGTTCGAAAGCGGCGCCATGGTTTTCTTTAAGAAGGTTCCCGACCCCGAGCGGTTCGGGGTGCCGGTCTTTGATAAAAGCGGCAAGAAGCTGCTTTCGATTGAAGAGAAGCCCAAAAAGCCAAGATCTGAATATGCGCAGACCGGCTTTTATCTCTACGACTTCAATATCTTCTCGTATATCAGAAAACTCAAGCCGTCACCGCGCGGAGAACTTGAGATCACCGATGCCAACAACCTATATCTTCGGCGCGGGGAACTGTATTTTTCTATTATTAAAGGGAAATGGTACGATACCGGCACCTTTGATTCTTTACTTGTTGCGAGCCAAGCTATTGCGCGGCGGAATAAAAAAAATGACGCTAGACCTTAATCGGGTTCTTGTTACCGGGGGGCGGGGAATGGTCGGGAGGTATGCTGATTTTGGGTTGCGTCCTTTTCGTGAAGCGCTTGATATTACAGATAAAACACAGGCCCTTGCTTTCATTCGCACTGCGAAACCCTCTGCGATACTGCACCTCGCGGCAGAGACCGACATGCGCTATTGCGAAGCGCATCCGAAAGAAGCTCTACGCGTGAATGCTGAAGCGACCGCCACTCTCGCGAAAGCCGCCGCCGTAGGCGCGCGATTCGTTTATCTTTCCACCAACGCGGTCTTTGACGGTCTGAAAGAGAGTCCCTATGATGAGGATGATATTCCGTACCCGGTCAATGCGTACGGAAGAAGTAAGTATGAAGGAGAAGAATATGTCAAAGCATATGCGAAGGAGTGGCTCATTGTACGTACCGGGTGGGTTTTCGGAGGCGGAAGAGCGGGGGATAAGCGATTCGTTGGCAGAATTATTTCACAGCTCAAGGCGCCCGAGATAAAAGCCATCGCCGACAATTTCGGCGCGCCGACCTACGCGAAAGATTTGATGAGTACCATCAAGGAACTTATTCTGAGTGGAAAGACCGGTACCGTACATGTGGCGAACAGCGGTATTGCATCGCGGTTTGATCAGGCAAAATACATTACCGATTTCTTTGCCTATCACGGTAAAATCACGCCAATGTACCTGCGTGACCTCACGGGTATCCCATCTTCTCTTAAAAACGAAGCACTGGTTTCAAAAACTCTCCGCCTTCGTTCGTGGCAGGAAGCGCTCTCTGAGTATTTAAAAACCGAGTGGCCGCATAACGTATGAATCTCGTTGTGACACGCGTTACCGTCCAGAGACAGTGCCGCATCTGCGGAAATGGGCGACTTATCCCCATACTCGACCTCGGCGCGCAGCCGCCCGCGAACGGCTTTTTGACCGCGCGCCAACTGAAACGTCCCGAAGCGCGATTTCCGCTTGTCGTTCAGTTCTGCGAAAGCTGTTCGCTCCTTTCGCTTCGCCACACTGTAGATTCTCGCGTGCTATTCAAGAATTATCGCTACGAAACCGGAGCAAGCGCGCCCTTGGTCGCGCACTTTGCGGAAGAAGCGCGGATGATTGAGAGGCAATTCATTCGAAACAAGAGCGACCTTGTCGTTGAGTTCGGTTCAAACGACGGCGCGCTTCTTTCAGCGCTCAAAGGTACCTGTCGGGTGCTTGGCGTTGACCCCGCGAAGAGCGTGGCAACGCTCGCCAAGAAGCGGGGCGTTTTGACCGTCACGGCATTTTTCGGTGAGAAAAGCGCAGAGCGCATCCGAAAGAGATACGGGCAGGCCAGAGTTATCATCGCGAATAATGTTTTCGCGCACATTGATGACGTGCACGATGTGATGCGCGGCATTACCGCACTGCTCCGGCCGGACGGCGTCTTTATTTCCGAGTCGCATTGGGTCGGCAATCTTATTGGCGAAGGGGGTTTTGATCAGATTTACCATGAGCACCTCTCGTATTACTCGCTTCATGCGCTTAGGTGTCTTGCACACGAGCATGGGCTTGTGGTGACAAAGGTGGAACTTGTGCCGATACACGGAGAGTGCCTTCGCGTGTCTATGCGAAAACAAGGAGTGTCGGGTGCGTCGGTGAAGCGATTGCTTCGCCGGGAAAAGTCGCTTGGGCTTACCCAACTTTCTATTTTTCTGACATTTGCAAGGAAAGCGGATAAAACCCGGATGACGTTAAGACAACTTATCAATAAACTTATCCGCAAAAAGAACACCATTGCCGGTTACGGCGCGCCGGCAAAAGGGAATACCCTGTTGAATTATCTCCAGATAGGGAAGCGCGACATCGCCTTGCTGATGATATTCTATGCCGAAGAAATAGCGTTTTTGGATTCTGCGAACATGAACACGCATTCCAAACACAGTCTGAAAACCCTGTCTCACGCTACGCGTAGTTATGATGATAGGTATTGTTTCCTGCTCCCAAAGCCCGTGCATGCTTAGAGCATGTTGCAGACCAAGATACGCGGGCTGAAGGCAGAGTACCAGCAAAGAAGCATCCTCAATAGTCGTATACTGCCCTTTTGCAAGGCGATAGAGTTTCCCTCTCTTCAGCAGATAATGCACTAACTGCCGCGCATAGAGTTTTGTCCCTCCGAGCCTGCAAACAATGCGCTCAATTGTATCGCTACTTATGATTCTACTTTTCTTTAAAAATTGCATCATTTCATTGAGATATTTTGTTGTTCCCATTTTTGATTCCTCTCCTGATGTAGCTGAGCATGTCGCTCGCTGAAGGTACGATCCCTTCTATGACAAGTTCGCGAAGTTCTTTTTCGTCA
>VMES01000062.1 GCA_007375655.1 Parcubacteria group bacterium Greene0416_79
CAGATTGCGGAGGCGAATCAGCCGTTTGCGCATCTCATTTTCAGTCAGGTTCATCTTGACAGTATATCACGGAATGTTGCGGGGGGTGTGGATACTTACACCCCGAACTTTTCAAAAAAAGTGTGGGGTGACATTCTTTTCCGCGTGAAGTCCGCGGAGGTCTGCATCAAGTCAGCGTTCTCTTACTTAATCTCGTAAGTCACGGAAACGGTTGAAACAATCTTATCCTCCCCAACCGGAATCTCGGGAGCTACCGGAGCACCATCTCCGCCCCGTCCGTACGCCTCCGCCATCATTGCCTTGCCGTACATTGGGTAATAGCCGCCTTCGCTGTAACTTATGATACGAACCAAATCCACGCCAAGCGACTGTGCGAGCTTCCCTGCCTCTCCCCGCGCGTCTTTGATTGCCTTATCGCGCGCCTCCCGCACGAGCTCATCGCGCTTGTCAAAATCAAACGAAAGTCCGGAGACATCCGTGGCGCCAATCTCCCCGATGCCTGCCAAGAGTTTGCCTGCGCTCCCGAGGTCGCGCACCTTCACAGAGACACTCTGCGTTACCACATACGCAACAAGTTCGCGCTTGCCTTCCTGAGGAACAGGGTAGTACGCCGGCGCTACGGCGGCTTTCGCATACTCATACCGAGGGTAGAGGTTGTACCCGCTCGTCTTGATGTCTTTTTCCGCGACACCGTTCTCTTTGAGGTACGCGAGAATGGCATTGGTGGTCTTTGCCGCCTCATCCTGCGCTTCTTTCACGACGAGCGACTCATCGGTTACGCTAAAACTGAAAGTTGCAATATCAGGCACGCCCACTACCTCTCCTTTGCCGGAGACGGAAATGATGCTCTGTCCTTGCGGGTACGAGCCGATAAAACGAAACGCCTTTACCTCGCCGACAAACTTCGCAAGCAGAAAGAGTGAGAGAAGCGCGAGGGTGATAACAATGCTTTTTTTGATCTTTGGGTCTTCAAACATAATGCTTCATATTCATTAACCGACTAATGAGACAAGAAGTATAGCAGAAAAAAAGAAAAAGAAAATCTCTGCAGCGCATACCGCATTGCAGAGACAGATGATGAGGCGGACGACTCATTGAATTCCACAGATATCCCGTCGCCTGTAGCGAACGGCTACTCTTCAATTACTCCCTATTCCAGATGTTAAATTAAGAAACGACCGTTTCTTAATTTAACATCGCCAAAAGCGGCGGTTCAGGGGGGGGTTAGGAGAAAATTTAGGATGACATGCGCTGGCGCTCATACGCCTCCGTCAGATTCTCAAACAGCGCCGCCACAGTCATTGGCCCTACCCCGCCCGGAACAGGAGAGAGGGCCGCCACCCTTTCCTTCACGGCGTCAAAGTCCAGATCGCCGACGATGATCTGGCGCGGCACTTCTTCCTGAAGTGCCGCGCCGCCGACGCTATTGATTCCTACATCAACCACAACCTGTGTTTTGTCATCTCTGAAATACTCCGCGCCAATGAGCTTGGGTTTCCCGATAGCAACCACCACGATATCGCTCGCGCGCGCTATTTCTTTGGTATCTGCCGTCTGACTATGACACACGGTAACTTCCGCGCCTCTCTGCCGAAGGTACTCTGCCGTTGGCGTGCCCACTAGCGCAGAGCGCCCGAGCATCGCCGCGCGCCTCCCCTCTATAGGTACCGCGTAAAAATCCAGCAACTCAATAATTCCGCGCGCCGTTGCAGGCCAGAGGTAGGGGGTTCCCTTCCCGCGCAGCGCTACGTGTTCACTACCCAGTCCGTCCACATCCTTTGCGGGCGCGATTGCGTCAAGCAATCTCTGCCTGTCTAAAGAATCGGGCAGTGGGAGTTGAATAATAATTCCGTGAACGGTCCTATCCTGATTTAACTCTCCAATAACCGAAAGGACCTCGCTACTTGAAACAGAAACGGGAAGCACTCTATGCGCTACTTTCACTTTTATCTTCTCTCCAAAGAGTTCTTTCTGCCGGATATACGCGGAGCTTTCTTTGTTAGAGCCAACCTGCACTATCGCCAACCTTGGCGAATCCGAAAGCGCTCCGATCTTTCTTCGGAGCGCCACGGCAATCTCATCTCGGACTTTTCTGCCGTCCAGTATCAAAACCATAATTACGTACCAATCTGCGAATGGAGCTAATCTGCTAATACCTACGAATAAGAGTCTGAATCGGATTAGTTGGTATTGGTAGATTGGTACCGGATTCGTTGATTGGTGTCCATTAGTTGAAAGTGGACTCCATCGCCCCCGCCGGAATCTTCTCTGGTCCTCTGTTGCGATACCGCTTGATGAAGTCGCGGATACGGCCTTCGGGCAATAGACCGCCCTCAAGATTAAACTTATCCACCCGCTCCCACGAAACGAGCGCGATATCTGTATCGTTCTGCTCACGAGGCGTAATAATCATCTTCGCAAACGCGAACTTCTTAAGCTCATTTTTCACCACCGCCGGAATACGCGGGTGATACGCAATCCACACATCGCCATGCTCAAGATTGTGAATCACATACCCGTCCGGCACGGATTCGTTATAAAACTTCTTTCGCGCGGTAAGTGCATAGTGCCAGCCGCCGGACGGCGGATTTGAGTTGTACTCGCCGTGTGTGGCATCCACTGCGATATGCTCCCGATTCTGCGCGGGATAGAAAACGCTCAAGTCGGGTCCGGACGGCTCATTCTTTTTCACAAGAGCATACCCGCCCCACCCGAGAAATCCGGCAATGACTGCTATGAGGATGGCCCATGCGGTCTTTGACATGGCGATATACTAACATAAAAATCTAAACTCTAAAAGCTAAACAAAGTACAAATCACAATATCCAAACCAGCCAATTTATTTTGACTTCTCAATAATTGCCCCAAAGATCTTCATAAGTTCATTTGATTCTTGAATCAATCGCTGCCTTTCATTCTCCTGCTCAGCCAGTGGCTCTGTAAGAAACAGCCAATATCGGCTCTCTTTAGTTTCTTTTTTCGATATTTTTATCCGCATTACAAAATCTTTTCGGCTTAGTGCCTCGTTCGCTTCTATGTAATTAGCACCGACCGAACCGCCGGAGCGCACTAATTGTTTCCCATTTTCAATGTTTGAAATTGTTTTTGGCAATTTTCTCACATATTGATTCACATCTCGCGCAAACTGGAGCGTCCGGTCTTCCAAGTCAGAAAAAGGGCTCCGTTTCGTATTTGTATTTTGAGACATTAGGGTTTGTTTAGATTTTAGTCTTTAGATTTTAGACTTTTCCAAGGAATACCTTCTCCAAAATCCTGCTCTGTATCACCTCGCTCGGTTTCCCCTCCGCCACCACGACTCCTTTATCCAACACATACGCGCGATGGACAATATGAAGAAGCGACCGCAGGTTGTGCTCCACCACAAAAATCGCCGTCTTGTGCCGCTCGTTTATTTCTTTAATCTTCGCAAATACTTCTTTCACAATCTTCGGCGCAAGCCCGAGCGATGGTTCATCAAGAAGGAGAACGGACGGGCGCGTGACAAGCGCGCGGGCAATCGCAAGCATCTGTTGCTGCCCTCCGGAGAGCGTGCCTGACTTTTCGTTGAGTTTAGCTTTGAGCGCTGGGAAAAACTCAAGCACTTCGCCAATTCGCTCCCGAAGCAGTTTTTTATCACGCACCACGAATCCTCCTATCTCCAGATTCTCCAGGACGTGATGGCGCGCTCGTGCCAGAGCACCCTGCCTCTGGAAACCTCCGCCAGTCCGAAGATGGTCTTGAGTATCGTGGACTTCCCCGCCCCGTTCGGCCCCATAAGCGCGACAATCTCCCCCTCGTCAAGCGAGACGCTCGCGCCCTCAAGTGCATTCACCCCGCCATAGTGAACATGCGCGTTTTCTACTTTGAGCAATGTTTCTTTCATCGTCTTACATGCCCCACCCCTCGCTCCTCTTTACCCAAGTAAAGAGGAGCGAGGGGTCTTATCTATTCGGCAAGCGGCGCAAATTGACCATTTTTGATAGTTTTGAGCATTAAGGGCACGGAAAATTCGTGAGTGTTTCCGATACTATCAAAAACGCCCAAGGCACCGGAATAGTTCCGGACATTTTCGAGAAAGTTCACTATATCGGTTCCGGATACTGCATTTTGATTAACCGCTTGAGCAAGCAAGGTAATCGCATCATAACTATGGGCAGAACCCGGACCGGGTGTCTGTCCGTATGTACTTTTATATGCCTCACTAAACCAACCAGAAGGTTCCGCCGCTTGTGTATATATGATTCCATCAAGCGAACCTCCGGCCGCCTGTAATGTTTCATCTCCCTCAACAAAATTGAAACCAAGAAAATCTCCTTTATACCCAAGCTCGCGAGCCTGCTTACCAAAGACCCCTGCAGTCCCGGGGAGTAGTCCAACGAAGATTGCATCGGGTTTTTTCGCGAGCATCTTCGTGATAACGGTTCTATAATCTTTCTGGTCTGGCACTATAGATTCGGAAGAAACTTCCTTCCTTGAGAAATCGTTATTTGCTTTCAACACCTCGTAACCACTCTGGATTCCATCCTGTAAAGCAACGACCGATGCGATATTGCTGTAATTCTTTCGTGTTAAAAATTCGAGAAGTTTTTCTGCCTCTTTCCTAGTGGAGATCTCAAGACGCATAACAAACCCACGATCTTTCTGGACAGGAGCGGATGCAATAGCAACAAGCGGTATCTTCCTCTCGTCCGCAAGGGGGGCAAGAGCGCTACATGGTGCAGAAGTAAAACAGATTACTGCGTGTACCTTTTCTTTTTCAACCAGTTTGTAAAATCCAGTCACAGCGGTTTTGGGGTCAAAATGATCATCCTCAAAAACCAGTGAGAATCTCCCTTGAAGGGAAGTTTCCAAACCCCTATATGCAAGCAGAGCGCCATTTTTTGCATTTTCTCCCAAAGAAGCGACCGGACCTGTCAATGGGAAAATAAGTCCGATTTTAATCGCCTCGCTCTTTTTTTGCGTGTTCACCGCAAATCCCACGACAACTATCACCGCGAGCACGATGAGCCACAGCGCGAAGCGAGTGTTGTTTGGCACTGGTTGTGTCTGATTCTCGTCCATATTTTTCTCTTAATTGATTGTCCGTAATTCTTTATCGCTCTATCTTACCAAACCGTTTTAGTGTAGAGGCGACGAATAATCCGGTCCCGCGAGAGGAGAGGCGCGTCAAAGAGCCGCGCCGTGGCCACAACCACGCGGTCATGTAAATCTTTAAATCCTTTAGTTCGTTCAACTTCCAAAATAAGATTCCAGTCCACCGATGCGATAACGAGGTTCCGCGCGTTTGCGATGCGTAGCATGAGCGCTTGAAAATCAAAACGCGCTTTCCCCTTCTCAAAGATATCCATACACTCCAAAAGAACAATGGGGGAGATAACCATGGTGAGTTCGCCCGCCTCGGCGCGCGAGAGAAATGACTCTGCATGTAAAGAGAGCCGTCTGTCACTGGTCAGATACCAGATAAGCGTGTGCGTATCAACACAGCAATACATAAATCTAGCGGTACTTTTTAAAAAGAGAGGAACGGGCCGCTTTTATCTGCTTCTCTGAAATCTTTACTCCTTTCAATATTCCGCGAAGAGAGACGAGGGGCTTTTCCGACTCCAACGCGCGCGCTGACTGCTTGAGAGAAAAAAGCGCCCGCCCAAGCTTCCGAAGTTGTGTTGTGCTTGATGTAACCATAACAAAGAAAGTATATCTTATTTCCTGCGTTCAGGCAAAAACGGCTTAAACATGCCGTAATCTCTCTTTCACCACAATCCACTCCAGAAACCGTTTCAGCATATAGTGAAATGATAACAAATCTGGTTAATTTCGTCTCTTCTGACAGCTACACTTTACTTGGGTAAAGTGAGGCGGGGCACATTATTGCTCATATCGGACAAACCGTCCGTTTTTTACCGTTTTAAAGAAAATGCCTTTCACAGCATCGCCGTTTTCATCAATGCTAAATATACCACTTGCGCCGTTGAAGTTATCCGTTTCGTAGAGGCACTGTTTTACATCCTCAACTTCATTACCGACTTTCTCAATGCAATCAGCGATGAGAAACGCCGCATCATATACATTTGCCGCAACGGTGTCCGGCTCGTCGTTAAAACGCGCGGCATAGGCATCATAGAAACGTCTTGTCCTCTCGCTTTTCCCGCTGTCGTAAGAGTACGGATACAAGAGCCCTTCAGCGGCAGAACCAGCGAGTTGAAGGAGATCCGGTCCCTCTACTCCGATATTGTAAAATTGCGCGTTGATTCCAAGTTCGCGTGCCTGTTTCAATATGAGACCGGCGTGTTTTGGCGTGCGATGAGAAAGACATCGGTCGGATTTTTTGACTTAATCTTCACCAACTCGGTCTTAAACTCTCCGGCTTTGGACTCAAACTTTTCCACCAAACCAATCTTCTTTCCCGCCGCCTCAAAGGATGGTGTGAAGTCCTTCAGGTAGGCGCCGGTGATGGCGGTG
>VMES01000063.1 GCA_007375655.1 Parcubacteria group bacterium Greene0416_79
CGTTGTCCGGAAAAAGCCCCTCACGCTTTTTTCTTGAATCATGCTTCCTGAATCGTGTATCTCCGCGAAGCGGCTTCACCATCATAGAGACCCTCGTGGCAATGGCGGTGCTCGTGCTTGCCATTGTTGCGCCGCTGACCCTTGCGGAGCGGAGCTTGGCGTCTGTGGAGTCGTCCGGCTCCGAGATCACCGCGCTCTATCTGGCGCAGGAAGCAATAGAGTTCGTGCGTAATCTGCGGGATGCGAACGCACTCGTTGCTTTGAAGGCCAAAGACAAAAAGGCAGATTGGCTTACAGGATTGGAGGAGTGCCTTGTCGCCGACGGAGCTGAGGCGCAGGGGTGTGGCGTTGACCCGACTGCGAATGAGGCAACGGAGCGGATCTTTGTATGCGGGGACGAGGTGAACAATAAATGCAGAGTGTGGCGGCGGGATTCAGGAGATTCAACCGATTCAACCGATCCGCTTCAGGGTATCTTTGGACATCCAGAGACCAGAACGGGTGGGGGAGGAACCGGTGGATGGAAAGAGACCATTTTCACTCGGCGGGTCTTTCTTACGAAGACAGGTACGGACGAGAACGCAGAAAAGAAGGAGCCGCGGGAGCCGCGGGAGGCGCAAGTGCAGGTTCAGGTGGACTGGACTGCCGGCGCGCTCGGGAAGCGGCACGTTACGATACAGAGCGCGTTGTTTGATTGGTCCGGGTCCAGATAGCGTTTAGCGGTTAGTAAGAAATATGAAGAAGAAAGTGTATCACATCCGGGCGCCTTTTCTACCCGCTTCACGCTGCACGCTGCACGTTTCGCGCGGGTTCACGCTGCTCCTTGCGGTACTCATGGGGAGCTTGCTCTTTTCAATGGGGCTTGCCATTGCCAATCTGACTCTGAAAGAGCTCACGCTTTCTTCTGCCGCCAGAGAGTCGGAGAAGGCGTTTTACGCGGCGGATAGCGGTACCGAATGCGCGCTTTACTGGGATATTCAAAGGAAAGCGTTCCAGGGTGCCGCAAAAGGGGAGAGGAGTTCTATCTCTTGCAATGGTACTTCTGACATAAAGGTAACTCCAGTTTCAGCAAACGACCCGAAGAATCCGAAGGAGTATACCTTCCGCCTTCCGCTTTCTCAGGTTGCTACATTCGCCTGCGCCGATGTGCGGGTGATAAAGGACAAGGACCATACAAGTAAAGAAATAACCGTTATTGAATCGCGCGGCCGGAACGATTGTGAAGATACAGACAACCCCGGACGGGTGGAGCGGGCGCTGCGGGTACGCTATTAATGATATGATACGAAACAGCGAATATTGATGCGAATCAACGAAAAAATACTAATGCGGCATTTGTGTGATTCGTATTTTTTCGTAGCATTAGTACTCATTCGTATATTTAGTATCATGTCTATTCCAAAAGAAATTAAAGACCGCGTCAACAGGTTGAAAGAAACGATTAACCATCACCGTTACCTCTACCATGTGCTTGACCGGCAGGAGATAGGCGAGGCCGCGCTGGACTCGCTCAAGCACGAGCTTTTTGAACTTGAGCAGAAGTATCCGGAGCTCATTACTCCCGACTCGCCATCCAGGCGGGTTGCGGGCGCGCCGCTTCCGGAGTTTAAGAAAATCAGACACGCGGTGCCGCAGTGGTCGTTCAATGACGCATTCTCGGAAGAAGAGATGTTGGAGTTTGACGCCCGGGTGAAGCGTTTTCTTTCCTCCTCGTTAAAGATTAAGGATAAAGGATTAAGGATTCTTTCTCCCACCTACACCTGCGAGCATAAGATTGACGGGCTCAAGATTGTGCTGGAATACGAAGACGGGCTACTTAAGAGCGCGGCAACGCGAGGCGACGGCGTGGTAGGCGAAGACGTAACCTCAAACGTCAAGACCATAGAATCGGTGCCGCTCTCCCTCTGCGAGCCCGTCTCGGTCACGGTGGAGGGCGAAGTGCTCATGCGAAAGAGCATCTTTGAAGCGCAGAATAGAGAGCGTAAGCGGCAGGGGCTTGAGCCCTTCGCGAATCCGAGGAATGTGGCGGCTGGCTCCATCCGCCAGCTTGACCCCAAGGTCGCGGCGGCGCGGCGCCTGGATGCGTATTGCTATGACCTGTCCCGAAGCAGCGCGCCGCTTCCCGAGACCCAGCATGCCGAATTGGAGCGGCTGAAGGCGCTCGGGTTCAAGGTGAACCCGCGGTTCACGCATTGCAAAGACATTGACGAGGTCATTGCCTATTGGAAAGAGTGGAAGAAGAAGATGCCTGCGGAGGATTATTTTGCGGACGGCATCGTGGTCAAGGTGGATGAACGGGAGCTTCAGGAGCGGCTCGGGTACACCGGAAAAGCGCCGAGGTGGGGCATTGCGTTCAAGTTTCCGGCAGAGCAGGTAACGACGGTCGTTGAAGATATTGTCTTTCAGGTGGGGCGCACCGGTGTGGTCACCCCGGTCGCGCACTTAGCGCCGGTTCGTGTCGCGGGGTCGGTAGTTTCCCGCGCGACTCTTCATAACGAAGACGAGATCAAGCGGCTGGATCTTCGCATTGGAGACACGGTTATTCTCCAAAAAGCCGGAGATGTAATACCGGACATTGTCTCGGTGGTCAAAGAAATGAGGACAGGGAAGGAAAAACCGTTCGTCTGGCCGAATCGCATCGCGGCGTGCGGGGGAGACGGGCGCATTGAACGGGTTCCGGGAGAGGCGGCGTGGCGGTGCGTGAACCGGCAATCATTTTCAATACAGCGGCGGAAGTTGTATCATTTCGTCTCAAAACACTGCCTTGACATTGATGGGCTCGGACCGAAAGTCATAGATGCGTTGCTTGAGCATAAACTTGTCTCCTCTTTTTCCGATATCTTTACGCTTACGCGCGGGGACCTTCTGGAATTGCCGCGCTTCGCGGAGAAGTCGGTTGATAATCTGCGTGCGGCGATAGAGAAGGCGCGGCGCGTAACCCTGCCGCGCCTCCTCACCGCGCTCTCAATTCCGCAGGTGGGAGAGGAAACGGCCTACGACCTCGCGAAGCATTTTGGTTCGATGGAGCGACTACAAAACGCTTCATTTGAGGAGCTTGAAAAAATTGACGGAGTCGGACCGGTTGTTGGACAATCGCTGATTCACTGGTTTACGGACAAGGATAATCGCCATTTGCTCAAAGCGCTCCTGAAGCAGGTAACGATACTAAAGGTGGAGCAAAAAGATGTCCGTGAACTTCCGCTGGCGGGCAAGACCTTTGTCATAACCGGAACGCTCCAGACGCTCTCGCGGGAAGCGGCAGAAGCCAAGGTGCGGGGGCGTGGCGGCAAGCCCGTGGGTTCGGTCTCCAAGAAAACGAGCTTTGTGGTGGTCGGTGAGAATCCCGGGTCAAAGTATGCACAGGCGAAACGGCTCGGAGTGAAGGTGCGGAACGAAAAGGAGTTTCTGGAAATGCTCGGGAAGTAGCTACTTGGACATCCGATGTCCAAGTGGCATATCTTGTATCTTGGAGAAATAGAAAGGGACGAGCACATGGTGCCGTCCCTCGCTAACGTCTTCGTCTGGAACTTATCCCGCCGGAGCGGAATGCTGCGGTTCATGTTGGCGCCACGGTCACACCCACTGTGCGTGCGCGCCTGGTACTGGTCTTTCGTTCACCCTCTGCGTTTGCGCTGTCAGTT
>VMES01000064.1 GCA_007375655.1 Parcubacteria group bacterium Greene0416_79
CGGTGTCAGAACCCCGTCGTGGTGCAGTTCTGGAGGGAGGTGGCGGAGAAGGCGGGAGGGGAGGCGGCGCTCGCAAACATCGTGCCCTACATCACGAGCAAGTTTGATAATTTTCTCGCGAATGAAATCATGCGTCCCATCATCGCGCAGGAACGCTCCACCTTCAATTTCCGCGAGATAATGGACGGAAAGAAGATTCTTTTAGTGAACCTTGCCAAGGGGCGCCTGGGCGAGATCAATGCAAATCTCATCGGGCTCATTCTCGTCGGGAAGATACTCATGGCCGCGCTCTCGCGCGTGGACTCTTTCGGGAAAGACCTTCCGCCGTTTTATCTCTATATTGATGAGTTTCAAAATGTTACGACTCCATCTATCTCTTCAATTCTGTCCGAAGCGCGAAAATACAAGCTCGCGCTCACGATCGCGCACCAATTCATCAAACAGCTTGATGAAAAGATCAAGGACTCGGTCTTCGGCAATGTCGGCTCGCTCGCCATATTTCGGGTCGGAGCCGAGGACGTCGAGTTTCTGGCAAAGCAGCTGGAGCCGGTCTTTACGGAGCAGGACTTGATAAATCTGGACAACCGCAACGCGTATCTCAAATTGCTCGTTGGCGGCCGGCCGGTCAAGCCCTTCTCTCTTGAGACGGTTGCACCGCCAGAAGGCAGGCGAGAGAATATAGAGAAGCTTAAAGAACTTTCAAGCTTGAAGTTTGGACGGGCGCGCGAGGAAGTGGCGGCAGAGATTGCGGCGAAGTACGCCAAATAGTAGAATCCTTAATCCTTAATCCTTAATCCTTAACAAAGAAACGTGGAAATCACGATGTGGAAATCAGATATCCACAAAGTTGTGGATATCTGATTTCCACTATCCGTAGCTGGGGTACTGTCACCTGTCGCCTCGGTCATTCACATTTCAAAGTGCCATGTAAGTACGATCGTACTTACATGGCATATGCGGCGAGATGGAAGGAAGGAGAGAGATTGCGTTTATGCGGGGATTCTGTACACTATGTACATATGAAGATAGTAACTACGACAAATGCTCGGAAAAATATCAAGGCAATCATTGACCGCGTGAAGTATCGCGGGGAGGTGTTTGGTATTGGACGGCGCGATTCAATTGATGCCGTCGTTCTGAAGTTTCCGGAGATGTATAACGCAGCGGTGAACGATGTCACCAATATCAACGCGTATTCAAAGAGTTTTGATTTTCTGAAAGATGAGCCGGACTTGTATTCGGTAGCTGATTTGAAGAAACGATATGCGTAAAGGGGTGATTGTTCTTGTGCCGTTTCCCTTTACTGACTTATCCGGGCAGAAAGTGCGACCCGCGTTGGTTTTGTATGTTTCTAGAAAAGGAGAGAATTGTATTGTCGCCTTTATCACTTCGGTACAGTCACGAAAAATATATGCCTTTGATGTTCCCGTTCTCTCGTCAAAGCAGAATGGGCTCCTTTTGAACTCTACCGTTAAGCTTGACCATCTTGCCACTCTGCAGAAGCAGGTCGTATTGGGCGAACTTGGCAATGTGGAACCGGCCCTCCTGAAAGAAGTGAATAAAAAATTGAGAGCTTTGTTTGGGTTGTGAAATCGGTTGGCTTTTTAGCCCGTATTTGCTAGAATATCCCCAATCTCTTCTTATTCGTAACTATTCGTATCATTCGTACCCATTAGTATATTGGTATCTGTTATTATGTCTCATCCAAAATCAGAACGCACCTTTGTGTTTATCAAGCCCGACGGAGTGCAGAGGACGCTTGTCGGAGAGATCGTGCGCCGCTACGAGCGCACAGGGCTCAAGCTCCTCGGACTCAAGATGCTCGTGCCGACCGAGGCGCATGTTGAGAAGCATTACATGCTTCATCCGGGATGGAAAAAAACAGTCGGCGAGAAATCAATTGAGAGCTACGTGAAGAAAGGCAAGAAACCGCCGTCTGACAATCCGCTCGTCGTCGGCGAGCAGGTGATGGAGCGCCTCAAGAAGTACCTGACGAGCGGTCCCTTCGTCGCCATGGTCTGGCAGGGCGCGCACGCGGTCGGCATTGTCAGGAAACTCACCGGCGGCACCGAGCCCCTCTCGTCTGATGTCGGCACGATTCGCGGCGATTTCGTGCTGGATTCCTATGTGATGGCGGACACGGATGACCGCGCGATCAGGAACCTCATTCACGCTTCCGGCACAGTGGAAGAGGCCGAGGCGGAGATTCCGCATTGGTTCAAGAAAGACGAACTCGTCACGTACCGTCTTGTCCAAGAGCAGATTCTCTATGATGTGAATCTGGACGGGCTTCTTGAATAACGCAGATTTTCGCAGATGGTACGCAGCTAAGATTTAGATTTTTGCATCAGCGTAAATCCGCGTCAGCATCTGCGCGCATCAGCGTCTCGAAGAGGTGTCAAGTTTTTTGCCAGAATTATCCACAGAGAGACCCTCAATCGGGAGCGGGGTTTTTCTCTGTTCGTCAACATATTGTGAACAGGATATCAACTTTTCTCGGCACGGCGAGAGTTCTCGCGGGTATAATGCCATTGTTCCTGATAAGCAAGCCTAAAATTATATACCACTAATGCCTTTTGTTACACGCAACCCGTGGGCTGCGGTGCGGGGCAAGAATAATCTAGTGAGCTTTGTTCTTATCAGGGGCCAGTAGGACCGCCCGTCTTCCCCATGCGGGGGACGGGCTGGTCGTTATGTAAGGAGAACTCGCAACGGTAACCAGCAACTGAATAACCAGCTTTTATATATGTTTTCTTGCTTCATGTTCCATGCTTCATGTATAATGACGGTAGGTTACTTGAGATATTACCTCTATAAGTAATTTGAAAGGGATGCTTACATTTCGGCGCGTTTTGGCGCGCCGCCGCGGCAACCCACCTAGCTTTCTTAGGTTAATATCATCAAGTAACCATTCAAAAATCCCCGGAAGGGGATTTTTGAAATTCCGATATCGGATCCCCTCATTGGAAGAGATTTTTCCCTCCTGATTTGCTACACTGCTCCTATGTTTCGCGAACCGTTGCTCCGCATTCTTGCGGCACTCGCCGTTCTTATCGCCCTACTTCATATCACGGCGATTGTTTTTTATCTGTACTGGACGCTGTGGTGGTACGATATGCCTCTGCATTTTCTTGGCGGCGCGTTTGGCTCGCTTTCTGTCATCTGGACCGTTTTCTTTTCGGGGTACGTCGGCAACGCGGCTCCTCCTTCTGTGTTGCGCCTCTTTGCGATTGGGCTTGTCGGAACGTTGCTCCTTGGGGTCGGCTGGGAAGTGTTTGAGCGCGCACTCGGCCATACCTGGAGCATAGAAGGATATTGGCTAGACACCATGACGGACCTCTTCCTTGATATGGCGGGCGGGTTCGTCGGGCTGCTGCTTTTTGCACGGTACTATGCAACACCTGGAGCCACGTAGCCCGGTTACGCTCGGGTTTTATGGAGGGACCGGCGCGGTAACCGGCGCGAACTTTTTGTTGAGCGGCAAGGAGACGCGCGTGCTCATTGACTGCGGACTTATACAAGGGGAGAAGTTCGTGTTGGAAATGAACCGGGAGCCGTTCCCGTACGATCCCGCCTCCATTGACTTCCTCTTGGTGACGCACGCGCACATTGACCACATCGG
>VMES01000065.1 GCA_007375655.1 Parcubacteria group bacterium Greene0416_79
GCTCGGCTTTGACTGCCCGAAGGTGAACGCCTGCATGCCCGCCCCGCGAATCTGGCGCGTCAGAAACCAGATGAAAGCAACGATGAAAAGAATCGGGATGATGAACGGCGCGAGGTTCATGACCCAAAACGCGAATCCGCTCTCCCGCTCCACGCCAATCTGCACCTTCTGCAAGATCTCCACCGGCACGCCGTAGTTTGAGAGCGTCTCCGAGAGCGCGGAGCCCGGTTCTTTTTTTGAGCGCCTCGTGATCTTTCCTTTTGCGTACACCACCTCAAGCGTATCACCCTTAATAGAGATGGCGGAGACATCCCCGCTCATTACATCCGCGGCAACTTGCGAAAGAGGAATATCCGCATCGGCGGAGCGGTTCTCGGCAATGAACGAATACACCGTCATAAGAAGAAGGAAGATGAAAAGAGCGGTAAGCGCATTATTGAAAAGGTCGCGCCGCGGCGCAGGCGTCTTTCCGCCGCCCCCGTTTCCATTGTTTCCCCCGGGAGATGAACCGCGAGATGCAAGCGGCAAGAAAGGCCTCCGTTTGTTCTTTTTATTATTTGGTTCCATAGCCGTTCAAGATAGTATAATGAAAAACGCTGATTTTGCAAAACAAAACCGCCCAAGAGGCGGTTTTGTTTTGGAAGCAGTGGAGACGGCGGGAGTTGAACCCGCGTGCAGATGAGTGACGTACCTGCGTCTACGCGACGTAGTCGTGCTTGTGGGTTTTGGCGCGCCAACTTAAAACAGACAAAATATCGGCGAGCCGCGTTCCTCCAAGATTCGGATGAACGTTGGAACAACCGTTCATCCTATTCCGAGCAATACGGCGACTATAGGACCCCTCGGATTGGACCGCTCATAATCGTCGCTTACGACAACGCGTAGGCGAATGCTAAGTCGCGAGCGCCGAAATACGGCGACAGAAGTGACTTTGCTTTTGCAACTAAGTTCTTGGCACTTAATCTTTCCAACCGTTTTAGGAGTGATTGGAGCTCCGCCGCGCACAGATACGTGCAATTCACCTGTCTATGCCTGTCATCCCCTTTTGTCCGCGGATGAACGCGGATTGCATCGCGGATAGACGCGGATAAGAAACATCAGCGTAAATCTGCGTCTGCTATCTGCGTTAATCAGCGTAATACGATTTCAAAGTCCTCCGCATCTCCCGTTCCGCTTCGCGGCGCTTGATCTTCTCTCGTTTATCGTATTTTTTCTTGCCGCGCGCGACTGCAATTTCTACCTTGATCTTTCGGCCTTTAGTATATACAGAAATCGGAACGATTGTCAAACCCTTCTTGGATTCAGCTCCGGTAAGCTCCGCAATCTCTTTTTTGGTAAGCAGGATTCTCCGGTGCCGGCGCGGGTCGTACTCCTTCGGCGTATTCTTCGACTGGTAGGGCGGAATAAAAACGTTGACCAAGAACGTCTCGCCGCCGCGCACAATCGCGTACGCGCCCTCAAGCGACCCCTGCTTTTTGCGGAGCGACTTTACCTCAAATCCAAGGAGTTCAATGCCTGCCTCAAGTTTGTCCAGAAATTCATAATTGAACGACGCCTTTTTATTCAAAAGCAGATGCATCACTACATAGTAGCAGAATCCCCCCCTACGTTAACAGCGCCGCTCTTACCCTCGCGCGGCAAGCGCGAGAAGCGTCTCATGCACCGCCCCGTTTGAGGCGATAAAATAGTTGCTTGAACCGAAGACCCACGGCTTCCCCAAAAGATCCGTAATCCTTCCTCCGGCCTCCGCAACGAGGAGAACCCCGGCGGCGTAGTCCCATTTGTTGAGCCCGAAGCAGAGGAATCCTTCGGTGCCCCCTCGCGCGATATAGGCGAGTTCAAGCGCGGCGCAGCCGAGATATCGCTTTGACTTGACGCACTGCTCCGTAAGAGAAAACAGGCGGTTGAGCCGTTCTTTTTCCTTCTTCCCGGGACCGAAGGTAATCATCGCGTGCTCGGCATCGCCGCCGGAAACGCGGACACGCTTTCCCCTCCACTGTGTTCCCTTTCCCTGCTCTGCGGTGTAGAGCGAATCCCCCACCGGTTGGTATACGACCGCAGCAACAGGAACGCCGTCTTTGAGCGCCGCGATGGAGACGGAGAAGAGCGGAATCCCGTTGACGAAGTTTCCAGTGCCGTCAAGCGGGTCAATGACCCACTGAAACGCGGAGGCGGACTTTTCCTCGCCGCTCTCCTCGCAGACGATGCCGTGGTCGGGAAACTCTTTTTTGATTTCAGAAATAATCGCGGCCTCGGCTTCCTTGTCAGCCACCGTGAAAAAACTCTTGTCTTCCTTCACCTCGCGCGCCACCGAGGTCTCAAAATACCGAAGCGTGATGGCTCCGGCTTTGCGCGCGGCAGAAATAGCAGTGTTTAACATAATGCAAATACCACGAATGAAGAATACGAATGCCACAAATGAGAGATCTTAATTCGCAGGATTCGCATAGTAATTTGTAGCATTCGCATTATAACCTTCCTTCAGACACTCTCGCGGTTTGAGCAACCCGCTCTGCGAATATCGCCTGCGCCTGCGGCGCATTCTCATCCTTGCCTCGCCAGGCCGCAAGAACCGGGTCCTGCAGCGCGCGAGAATAAGAGAAGGTGAGCGGCCACGGCGCGTTTATTGCGTTCCCCTTTTTGACGATTTCGTTCAACCTCTCGGTGGCTTCCTCCGGCGTCGCTCCACCGGAGAGAAATAAGATGCCGGGAACCTCTTTCGGAACCGAAGAAAGAAGCACGCGCAGTGTCGCCTCAGCAATCTCTCCCGGACTCGCCGTAGCTCCCGAATCCTTGCCCGGAAGCGCCATGCTTGACTTGAGGATGAGTCCGGAAAGATCGCACCCCTCTCGCTTCACTTCTCTAAAGACGGCGCGAAGCGTCTTCCCGATCACCTCCTCGCTCCGCACGAGCGTGTGCACGCCGTCCAGAAGCACCTCCGGCTCTACGACCGGCACGAGTCCCGCTCTTTGGCTTTCCTTTGCGTACGCCGCCATCCTCCGCGCGTTCTCCTCAATACACGCGTCAGTTGGAAGATTTTCCTTGATGCGGATGACGGCGCGCCACTTGGTAAACTTCGCCCCGAAACCGACATACTCGCGCAGGCGCTCGGGGAGACCTTCCAGCCCTTTCGTCAATTCTTCTTCCGGCGAACCCGCGAGCGGTTCTGTCTTCTGGTCAACCTTGATCCCCGGCAACACTCCCCGCCCCTCTAGGTACTCCGCAAACGGCTCGCCCTCGCTTGTTTCCTGCCGAATCGTCTCGTCAAAGAGAATGACGCCGGAGAGTCCCTTTTCAATGCCGGGCGTGGAGAAGAGAAGTCCGCGCCACTTCCGGCGCATCTCGGGGGTCTCGGGAATCCCGTACTTTTGGAACCGCTTACCGCAGGTTCCAATGCTCTCATCCGCCGCGAGAATCCCCTTGCCCGGCGCGACGAGCTTTCTTGCGATAATAGGTAAAGCGCTTGCAGAAGCCATACTTACTAAAATTATTTTTTCCTTCTCTTGTTTCTTGACTCTCTTCGCTACACATCACCTGCTGTGTACCCGCGATGCAACAAACGGCACGCGCAACGACCG
>VMES01000066.1 GCA_007375655.1 Parcubacteria group bacterium Greene0416_79
ACGAACCAAGCTGCGCTACGTGTACCGCGGCGCCCGCGCCAGCAAGACCTATCAGGATTGCTATCCCAGCCTGAATGCGACCTTCAACCTGACGGACAACTTCCTTCTGCGGGCGGCGTATGCGCGCACCCTGGGGCGCCCGGATCTCGGCGAGATTATTCCCGGCGGCGGAAGCGACACACCAACCGAGGAGAGAGACACGCTCCAGAGCGTTACCGAGCGGACAAAAGGAAATACCACCAATAAGCCGATTGCCATAGACACTGCTCCGGGAGTCGCAAAAGACGAGATCGCGGCTCCGGCTCCAGGGAGTGGGGTAAATCTTGATGTGCGCGGGGGCGCCATCAAGGCAACGGGAGGATTTATCCTTGAGACGCGGACGAGCGACCCGTCGTATGCGGAGGGCAGAATGTGGCTTCGCACTGACACTCCCATTCAATAAGAGATGAAGAATAGATTTGTTGAGCATCTTTCGCGATGGAGAATCTCGCTTCTCGCAATGCTTTGTGCGGGAGCGTTGGGTCTTTCGTCGTTTCCGGCAGAGGCGCTCATGATGCTTCCGCCGGAGCCGGAACTTGCCTACGCCCCCAATGCTCCTTTTCTCTGTGTTACAGAAGAGTTCCGAGATGAGGTGGTCTTCAGTGAGGATAAGAGCACGGCAACGCGGATACCGGAGCGCGCGTTTGGTCTCTACGAGGTACACTATATCTATACACGCACTAATGATAGCAGGCTTTGCAAGGGTCCACCGCGTGAGGACTACTATATATTACGCTCTGTGGTATATAAGGCAGACCCTCTTTTTTCAAGAATCACCGTAACGAACCCGCCTCAGGCAGGGGTTTCAACTGCGCTCGCCGGTACCAAGACGGAGATTCGCTTCAGCGGGAAGTTGTACAAAGATATTCCCGGCGCTGACGTGCAATATGCGCCGGCGCAGATATATATAGACAGCGGGAACGGAAACAGTACCGTAAAGATAGAAGGCAGAGACTATGTCTACACGAGCGGCGGCGTCTTAAAGCTCATTATTGAGTACGATGAGTACCACAGAATGATTGAACGGTTGGAGTTTGATGCCCTTACTCTTGACGACACTCTCAAGAGCCGATATACCTTTGAGTACTATGAGGCTATTCCTCCTCAAAACGCTAATCGCAAAATACAGTTCTACAACAAATTTGACGAGGGAGTCATCATGCGCACGGGGTCAAACACATACGCGGACAGCGGAGGCGCCTCGGCATCTTCTGAGAAAGACAATGTTCAGTATACCTATTACAGAGAACCACGGTTGCAGAATCTGTTTGGTAGGCTCCAAAATAAATTCGTGCGTGATGAGGATGGTGAGGTTACCGAAAGGTATGCGTATCTCTACGGCGAGGCGGAAGCTGTATGGTATGAGACATACGATTCTCCGCGTCCTATTTACTATGTAAAAGTAAGGAAATACTCTTCTGATCAAGGAATCCCAGCATGGAATGGGGAGCAGCGCGAGTATTATGACTTTGACGGCGTTCTGTACACAACCGAAAAAGTGGAAGGCCCGGCTTCAGAAGGGTTGGTTTCCCGACTCTTTGATTCAACCGGCGCGCTCACAGAAGACCGTGTCCGAAATTATAATACAGTCGGCACAGCATACTGGAAGCCGAAGATTGACAGAATATACTGGAGGTTAGAGGTTGACGGAGTGCCGACAGACGAAAAATCTCGGTTTGTTAATGCACCATCCTGCAAGTGGAGCTATCCCCAGAGCATCCCGCTTTCGCCTCTCTTTGAGAACGCCGAGACATGGAGAAAGATACAAGGCGTATGGCAGGGAGAGAGATTTACCGACTACTTCAACAAGGACGCTATTCTCCGCCAGACAGATGTCTGGACCAAAGAGCCGGGTGGGAAGAAACTCCGCACAATAGAATACAATGAAATTGGCGAGATTCTCCGCGAACTCTTCTATCTGCCTGACGGCAGAACCGTTGCCGACCTGTATGCGTATTATAGCGGCAGACCGCCACTCGAGAGCAACCCTTCCGCGCCTGAGCGGGAAGGGGCGCTTAGAAAGATCGTGCGCATCCGTTCCGGCATTGAAGCATTTGACGAGTACGGGGGTCATGGAGAAAACCGTTACTCCCACAGAGCGAATACTGCCTCCGATTCCGCGGCCCCTGCTGCGTTCCGGTGCGAAAGATGGACCTTGGGCGAGAAAGGGTCCTCTTTCACGCCATCGGGACTTCAACAGAAAACTCCAGGGGCCGTAGACGAGAAAGAGCCCGAGTTCGCGAGCGTCTACTACGCTCCAGACAATCAGACCCAAACAGCTTACAGCACAGAAATGCGCTACCCAGAAATGCGCTCCTACCCGGTCATTTCCGAATACATCATTACGCCGACACCGATTCACGGCCTGAACCATCTGCTTAAAAAGAGAACGTTCAACACAGACGGCAAACTTCTGCTGACAGAGACACGCTACTATGCGTACAACCCCGCGACCAACGCATTCACCAATGTAAGAACTGAGAAACAGTTTAACGGCGAGATACGCAACGCCTTCAATAACCTCGCCACGCTTAACCCAACCGTTCCGAATTATCTCCTCACCTGGGATCACCGGAATACGGGCAATGAATTCGGGAAACCCTTCGCGAGCACCTTAAAGTTTAAATCAGACCCGCTCTTGCCGGACTACGGGAAACCGGACATCCTAGACATCGCGGAGATGGATGAGAATGGAGATGTGACACCATATCCACGAGAAGTAACGGACTATTACTACGACACCCAAGGAACCCTTACAGAGACGGCGGCGCGGTCTTATGCCGCAGAGGGAAACGGACGGTACACAGGCAAGAGCCTCTACCGCGGAGACGGGACCATGAAAAGCGCGGGATCGTGGACATACGGCACTGGAAACAACGTAACGCAACAGACGACATTCTATACGCCGGAAGGCGAGCTAGAATCTATAGAAGAACTGGATTCCAACCTAAGCGATAACTTTACCACCGCGGCGCGGTTCTTCAACAGATACGGCATGCTTACTCGGGCGGCAACATACACGACCCTGAAAAAAGCACAGACCGACTCCTATTACTTCGGCGGCGCCGCAACGGAAAAAAACAATAGCAAATGGGCGGAGCAGACATATAAGGATGTCTCGGGGAGCCCCGCCTTCTACACAGGAACATTGACACTCTACTATATTGGCGACACAGATGCGTCGAGCGCCGATTCAAAGATCACCTGTACTTGGGAAAGAAGCGACACCGGAGCCGATAGATTGACCTCTTGCGACCCGAACAATGAGTTGAATCTAAAAAGATTCGGCGACGCGATTCTTGCAAAGAAAAGGATTACCGGCACTGAAGAGGAGAAGGTTGTGAAGGTGATTAAAGCGCTTCTTGGGGAATACAAAACAACCCTTGAGAAGGCTGGTTCGTCGGAGGCGCTCCGAGAGGCCGCGTATAATCGGTATACGACCTACCTCACGTCGGCACTCTACGCGATTGAGTATGCCGCGCACCAGGACAAAGGATTTAAAACCGACGCGCTCCTCAAAGGATTC
>VMES01000067.1 GCA_007375655.1 Parcubacteria group bacterium Greene0416_79
GCGGCTCGCATGCACAAACACCGTATACGGTTTTGCACATACTGAGCCGTACGGCGCTCCTCCCGCGAAATGAACCTTCGCTCCGAATTCTTCTTGAAGCTGCGCCGCATACCGCTGGTCCCTCTCGGTAATGGGGTCCCCGATTATAGAAAGCTCGGCCTCCGGGAACGTCCGCTTCAGTGCAAGAAAAGCAATGATAATGGTATGCAAGTCCTTTATCGGAGAAACTCTCCCGACCGTTACCAGATTGAGTTTCGGCGGCCGCGCTCGGTGCGGAGCAAAAACTTCAGTGGGAATCCCATGTCCCACCACTTCTACTTTCTTGCTCGCAAGCCGACAGCTCTCTCTTGAGGCGGTAAAGATTTTATCAACTAGCTTCTCCGCAAGCCGTACTCTCCAGTTGACTTTTTTGTGCACATACCACAAGACGATCTTTTTCCCAAACACTCTCCAAAGCAGTCCGCCGAGAATGGCGTACTCCGGATTCATATGCACGAAGACCGAGTCGTACTCGCGGCGCATGCTCCATATGAGACGAAGGAAACGGCAACTGTAAAGAATGCGCCGCGAAATGTCCAATTTCCAATTTTCAATTTTCAATCTCTCTTTCCCCAACGAGTGTACCGACACATTGGGCGGCAGGCGGTACGGGCCCAGTTCAAGGCAGATGGCCGTTACGCGCTCGCAGTGTTTCGCGAACTCCTCAATCCAGCGGACAAAAAAGCCGAGGGTGCGGTCAGCCGCGTCCACCTTCTGGGTTATGATGAGAATCTTCATGCGTCTGTTTCCGAAAGATAACATAGTGATACAGAAGGAATCCATAACACGCGATAACGGCGCCGGCGATAATCTGCGCCAAGAGATACCACAGGCCAAAGACGTCGACGAAAAGATACATAAGCCCCGCATTAACCAACGTATTCGCGGCCGCAATCACAAGATACAGTGTCAGTTGTGTCGGTATCCGGTGCGTGCTTGTTTCCTCAAAGGTCCAGAACTTCTGAAGCGTAAAACTCACCAGAAACGCAACGAGAAACGCAAGCGTTGCCGACAGAAGATAGTGCACGCCAAGCCAATCAGTCAAAGCGTAGAGCGCCGTAAGGTCAACCACCGCGGCCGTGCCTCCTGAAACGATGTAGCGCCAAACGCGCGCGTGGCGGCGCGCAAAGGGAGCGCAGCGTGGAAGATGGGTTTCCAGAACGCGCAGACACGTCTCTTCACACGCTCGCAAAAACGTAATCATAGCTTCTCTGTCCCATATACTCCCGCGAGTAACTCAAGGTCTTTGCCGCTTTTTTTCAGCAGGTCGCGGTTCTTATCGGCAAGCGCCTCAAGTACCCGCTTCCCGAACGGGTCTCGGAGACGTTCTTCGTAGAGGCGCGAAAACGCCGCGAAGTCCTTGATGAGGCAGTGCCCGCCCGCGCCGCGACCCTCTCTCCCTCCGTGCCCGCTTCGGTGCATCGGCTCCATGTGGGATGTCCCAATGCGCGGGTCGGCCGCCACCGCCTCTTTTACGGCTGCCCAATTGACTCCAGTGCAGACCGCAAGGTCATACAGCAGATTCGCGTAGAGCACCTTTAGGTACAAAAAACAGTTGCCGCCGTATTTGACAAGTTCTGCGGCCCGCGCCGGTATCACTCTTTCATACGGTGCCCGAGGCAAGGTCCTCATCACCGCGCGCGCCTTCGTCCGGTACGCGGCCGTATGCCGCGGAATCCCGATAATGTTACGCTCCGGATGCGCCGCGTCAAACGCCGCATGCTTCTCTCGCAGAAACTCTGGGGAGTGTATCAAAAAAATCTCCGGAAATGCCTTCTGCAACGTCTCGGTAGTGCCCGGGAGAATCGTTGATTTAATCACGGCGGTCTTCCCCCTTCCGACAAGCAAGAGCACCTCGCGGATAATGGAAAAATCAAACCCTTTTTGAGTTGTCGGCGTCGGCACCGCGATAAAGACAATATCACACGTCTGTATTCGTTCCCTGTTCTTTGCAAATTTCGGATTCCTAGCGTAGCAAACCACCTCGTATCCGCGCCGCACAAAATCATCGGCATAGTTCTTGCCGATGAATCCCTGCCCGATAAATCCGATACGCGGTTTATCTCTTCCTCGTGATTGCTTCTTCATTCGGGTATGCATCTTCTTACCTTTTTCTCCTTCTCTGTCTAAAAAAGTCAGTGCCACCCATTGTAACTTAAAAAACTTCCCATGCTTCACTTGACAATCCGTGTATGGATATGCCCTCCTCCGAGCCGCGAGCAGGTAGTGGCGCAAGTAAAGTAATACAATCAAGAGTCTTCTCCAATACAGAAGGATACCCAAATGAGGAACGATTCTTGAGGTCAACCTACCGCGTTCCGGGTTTCAAACACGCTCGCTATTCACGGTCTTCAATTCAAAGTACGGTAGGTTAGAAACATAACAAATACATACGATCGTATGTATTTGCTATGTTGAAGAAAGAAAAAAGAAAGGAGCCGAAGCGTAACTGGAAAAGGAGTGCGCGGGGAGAATTTATAACTCTATCTCCACCGTATCGCCGGCCTGCGGCGCCACGGCCTCCACCCCTATAGAATCGCGAACTCGCTGCGCGAGAAAGAGCGACGCCTTCGGCTCGCCCATGGCGACAAAGACCTTCTCAAGCGCGCCGTCCTCCGAGGCGCGCGCGACAAACTCCAGAAGATGCTCCGAGTCCTTGTGCGAGGAGTAGCCCGTGATGGTTTCAATGCGTGCCCGTACCGTAACCTCCTCGTGATTGATGCGCAGGTGCGTTACCCCTTCCTGAATATGGCGTCCAAGGCCTCCGACGGCCTGATAGCCGATGAAAAGGATGGTGTTACTCGGGTCGCCGAGGTATCGCCGTTCATGTTCCAAGATACGCCCGCCAGCCGACATGCCGGACCCCGCGATAATAATCTTGGGGCTCGGTGTTCGGGTAATCTCGGCCGAAGCGCGCGCATCTATAGTGATTCGCAAATTTGGAAAAGAAAATATGTCATCTCCTTTCCGCAAACGCGCCTGCGCTTCCTCGTTGAAGAATCCTGTGTACTTCCGGTAGACATTCGTTACCTTAATCGCGAGAGGTGAATCCAGAAAGACCGGAACCTTGGGAATCTTTCCTTGCGCCAATAGATCGTCCATTTCGTATAGAAGCACCTGTGTCTTCTCAAGCGAGAAACACGGGATGAGCAGCACGCCTCCCTGCCTCACCGAGGCCTGTATGACTTCAGCGAGCCGTTCCTTGCGCCGTTCACCGCCTTCGTGATTGCGGTCTCCATAGACGCTCTCCATGACCATATAAGTCGCGCCCGTAACCGCCTCTGCCGGTTTCAGAAGCGGTGTCGGCGCATTACCAAGATCTCCGGTAAAGACAATCTTTCTTTTCAACCCTCTCTCAATCTCCCCCGAAGATCGGGGGAGAGGAAATCTGCGTGAATCTGCGTCTAATCCGCGTGCATCTGCGGTGCGAGTAAGCTCGCACATGGCAGAGCCAAGAATATGCCCGCTATCCTTCATCACCACCTCAAACTCCCTCGCTGAAAACGGCTCAC
>VMES01000068.1 GCA_007375655.1 Parcubacteria group bacterium Greene0416_79
CGCCCCTTGGCGCTGCGGACGATCTCGGCAAGATTTTTGCCTACCACCTCCTCGGGCGTTGAGAAACCGGGATTCTCAATGTTTGTGGAATCCGTCATAAGCAGGAGGTTCTTCTCGCGCTCAAAGAGCGCATACTTCTCCTCTTCTTCTTCCGTCGGGACGCCGTCGCGATGATCAAGTTTGTAGTCCCCCGGCGTGACGATGTTGCCGTAGGGCGTCTCAATGATGATACCCATGGAATCGGGAATTGAGTGCGTCACCCCGAAAAACCGCAACGCAAGCGTCTTGAACGCAATGCGTTCATTCC
Organism: Parcubacteria group bacterium Greene0416_79; assembly: GCA_007375655.1. GTDB lineage: Bacteria > Patescibacteriota > Minisyncoccia > Phycocordibacterales > UBA10002 > UBA10002. The sequence goes on from VMES01000068.1 coordinate 308, forward strand.
CCTCAATAACCTTGATATGGAGCGGAGGTAGGTTTGGGAATTCCTCATGGCGCTTCCGAAGCATAAGGGCGGTAAGGTTTCGGGTATAGACGGGCGGGTTCCCGATACGAGGCAGCAGATACGGAACGCCGCCGATATGATCCAGGTGCCCGTGGGTGATAACGACCGCGCGGATTTTTTCCTTTCGTTCCTCAAGATAGCGGGTGTTGGGGAGGATATAATCAATGCCGGGCGTATCGTCGTCGCTGAACTGGAGCCCCATGTCAATGACGATAATGTCATCTTGAAATTCAACCACGGTCATGTTGCGCCCGATCTCCTCAACGCCCCCGAGAGGGATGATGCGGATGACGCCTTCCGCAAGCGCGGGAAGGGGCTTTGTACGCCCGCGCACATACGCTTCGGGCGGACTTGTTCTGGCGCGCCCGCGCAGATGTTGCGGAGCGAAACCTCCACGGCCGCGTCGTTCATGCGGACGCGGAGGAAGACGCGGTTCGCTCCTTGCGCCGCGCCGAAGGTCTCCCTCTGTTCCTGCGATGGGGTGCAGCGCACCCGCGTCAGTTCTGCCTCGCGAGAATTGTCCGGGCGGGCCCGCGTAAGTTTTATTCCGCAAAACTTGTTCGGGCGGGCGCCGGAGCGGAGAAAACGCGCGCAGGCGGCGCCGGCAGTCTTCGTCTTGGCATTCTGTCTCTGTCCATACGTGAGTTTTTGATTAATGAATAAACCTACTGTGTCCGTGTGAGGAGAGGTACCGCGGTGTTCATATGCGCGGTTCCATATCGGAATTCTTTTCTTTTGCAAATACGTTCCAGACCCTCTCTGTGACAAGAAACCATTTCTGAACGGAGAGAAACCGTTCGCTTGGAATGGTGATTCTCTCCAATGACAGCTCCTTCACGGCTTTTGGCACGACATAAATAAATTCCGGCGAGTAGAGAAAGACCGCCGGCGTATCCGCGGCAATTTTTTCCACTGCGGTGCGGTATCCTTCCAGGCGCTTTTTTTCGTCCTGCGTCCGCCGCGCCTCTTCAAGAAGCCGGTCAACCGCACTGTTGGCATAGAGCGCCACATTTAATCCGGGGTCGTTTCTCTGCGAGGAGTGCCAGAAGGCGAAGAGATCCAGGTCCCGCCCCACAATCTCTCCGAAGAGCAGGGCGTCGTAGCGGCGCGGCCGAATCACATTTTGGTTGAGGTCTCCGCCCTCAAAGATCTGGAGGCGCACCTCCGCGCCGATGTCGCTCCACATGTTTTTAAGAAGTTCCGCGCTTGCCTTGAGTTCCGGGACATTTGAGGTGACGAGCGAAAAACTAAGCCGCTCCGTCACTTTTTTCTTGGTTCGCTCGCGCACGCGCGTCTCCTCATTGAGTTGCCATTTTGCCCCGTCAAGGAGCGCCGCGGCTTCGGTTAGGCGTCTGGCCCGGTCCCTCTCCTCGGCGTGGTCGCCGTCAAGAAGGCGAGGCGGCACCGGGCCGTCAAGCGGGACTCCGTAGCCAAGAAGCGTCTTCTCAACCAGGAGGGCCTTGTCAACGGCGAGCCGGAGCGCCTCGCGCACCGCCTTCTCCGCGAAGAGCGGCGCCTGGTTTTGGTTAAAAAATACGGCGAAGACGCGGGGAAGGGGGGTCTGTATAATGCGGACTCCGTTTCGCCCAAGCGCTGCGGCCGATTGCGGCGTGAGGCCGCTCGCCGCGCCAATCTCGCCTTGCCGCAGCGCCGCGAGTATTTCCGTCTCATTTTGGTAGAATCGCAACACGATGCGTTCAATGTGCGGCGCGCCGAGCGGATACTTCTCAAAGGGGACAAGTTCGTAGCGCGTCGGCAGTCCCGCGCCGTTTCGTTTTATCTTTTTGACTCGGTACGGCCCGCTGCCGACCGGGTCGCTATTTCGGGGAGAGAACGAAAACTGCTCGGCATCGGTATCTTTCCAGAGGTGCCGCGGCAGGATGCCGAGCGTCGTGTTTTCAAGGAATGGGGCGTAGGGTTGTTTGAGAGTGAATCTGACTTCGCGTTCGCCTGTCTTCTCAACCGCGACGCCCTCCCAGTTTGCGCGCTTCGGGCTCTTAAGCGCCGGGTCCTGGGCTTTCTGGACGGTGAAGAGCACGTCATCCGCCGTGATTGGCGCGCCGTCATGGAACGAGGCGTCCTCGCGAATGACGGCGGTATAGGTAAGTCCATCTTCGGAGACGGTAACGCGTTCGGCAAGTTCGGGAATGAGCGTTCCCTCGGGGGTTCCCTTCATGAGTCCGGCGTAGACCAAGGCGGAGAGGTCGCGGTCCGCGTCTGAGAGCGCAAGCAGCGGATTGGCGAAGCGCGACGTTCCGACAATGCCTTCTTGCCACACTCCTCCGCGCGCCGGCACCGGAACAAGGAACAGGCTGTTGATCTCAAGGAGGATGCCCGCGGTTCCGAGCGCGAATAGGACCGCGAGCGCGGTAAAGAGCACCCGTTCAAAAGGAGAAAAACGGCGCACGAGCGTTTCAAGTGCCTTCGTGAAGGGAAGGCCGTATCGCTTTGAGAAAGTATGTTTTAAGGATTCGTTCACGAGAGATACTGTAAAGAAAGATAGGCAGGTCATCCTCATCCGAAATGCGAGAATCTATTTCACATTGGGTGAATGAGGTGAAATCCTATCGCGCGGCGCATCCCGGAGACAAGACGCGGGGCGCCGCTTTTTTCATGTAGAACCTGTCTCACTAAAAAACGCGTACATGAGCCGTGAAATATCCGTGGCGAAAAACGCGAAGCGCGAGGAACTGAAGCAGTACTTCAGTGACGAGCGATGAGCGTTTTGCAGCAGGAGATTTCACGGCGTAATAGCGGACTTTTTAGTGAGACAGGTTCTCATCTATTTAAAGAGAAGGGCGAATAATGCCGTGAGTGTGAATAAGATACCAAGAATGATGGTTGTGTGAAAGAGGACTCTCTCAAATCCGCGGCGCGTGTGGAAGCCCGCGGAGAAGTTGTCCCCGAATGCGCCTCCCATTCCCGCGGCAGAGCGCTGCAGCAAGATTGCGGCACAGAGCAACACCGCGAGTCCTATCTGGATATAGGGCAAGAAAGAGACGAGGGGCTGCATGCTTTTAGGTTAGCATGTATAGCCGTGGGATGCAATGTATTGTAGCTCGTCGTTCACCATGCCATTATACACTGGTTTTAGCGAGGTGCAATATTATGCATGGTGCACAATATTACCTTGGAGTTCTGCTCCGAGGAACCTATATTTTTTTACCGCCGTGTC
>VMES01000069.1 GCA_007375655.1 Parcubacteria group bacterium Greene0416_79
ACTTAGAGCATAGTATAATGCGAATGCTACAAATTGCTATGCGAATACCGCAAATAGTATGCGGAAGGACACTACGAATACGCGTGTGCGAATATGACTGATCTTTTCTTCATTCTTTGCAGGATTGGAATAAAGATTCGCAGTATTCGCATTCATTATTTGCAGTATAAACATTAAGTATATGAAAGAAAAACGCTCATTTTTTGAACGGCTCACTGGCACCTTGAATCCGCGCGAGGAACGCGAGGAGGAAGAGGAGACCGGCGCGCCGGCAAAGATCTTCACGCCAAAGAAGGGCGTCGCGGAGGAAACCGGACTCCTGGAAGAAGGCGAACTCACGGCGGACGTCTATCAGACGCCGGACGACATCATCATAAAGACGATTGTGGCCGGAGTGCGCCCCGACGATCTGGATATCTCCATTACGCGCGACATGGTGACCATTCGCGGCTCGCGGCAGGAGTCACAAGAAGTAAACGAAGGCGACTACTTTCACCGCGAGCTCTACTGGGGCTCGTTCTCGCGCACCATTCTCCTTCCCCAGGAAGTGGACGTGGATGCCGCAGAGGCGAACGAACGGCACGGTCTTCTGACCATCCGCCTGCCGAAACTGGACAAAAGCAGGCAGACGAAACTCAAGGTCCGCTCATCCTGACAAAACTAGCAGACGCTCGCGCGCCGCGAGCGTAAAAATGCACCAAAAAAATCGCCCGCGGGCGATTTTTTGTTTTGGTGCCACGGGGGTGAATTGAACACCCGACGCCTACCTCTTCAGGGTAGCGCTCTACCACTGAGCTACCGTGGCTTACACACAGTATCCTAACCCAATCAGCGCAAACGCGCAAAAGTAATATATTCTTCTTTGTTATTTTTGCCGGTTTTCTAATTTAGCATTTGCTCACGGCCGTGAGCAAATGCTAAATTCATAAATATTAAATGACTGTGAATACCAAAAACCAACTCCTCACACACATACACACAGCTGCGGATTGATGTGGAGTCTATTGTCCGATTTGTTTCAACAAGTTGCCGACATCGCCGAGTTTTCCAACCGCGCCCTGCACCGCGCCGACATCTTCTTTAAGACCGCCATACACTCCCTGCAGTTGCTCAACATACGGCTGAACAAAATAATACGCGCCGATTGAAAGCCCGATAATCACCGCCCAATAAAAGAAATGGAACAAGCGACCCCACAGCGCGGTGCGGCGCATTTTATGCAGCATCTTATTATTGTCCTCAACCAACCGGTGGGTCTGAATGAGCAATTGTCTTTCTTCGGGGGTCATGATTGCTACATTGTAGCAATCATAGATTCAGGATTCAAGATACAAGATTCATGATTCTTAGCAATGCCACCGGGAGGAATTGAACCTCCATTTAGGGCTTAGGAGTCCCTCGTTCTATCCGTTGAACTACGGCGGCTACCGCTACAAAGTAGCACACAAAGCAAAACCCTTGAAGCCCGCGCCTCAAGGCCATTGTCTTACCTACTTACGACTAGCTACTCACTACTAACTAATCCCCAGTAGTTGCTTTATCTTCGGCTGATTGAAGCCAACCACAAGCTGTCCATCAATATCAATGACCGGCACGCCCATCTGCCCGCTCTTCTCAATCATCTCTTTGCGCTTCTCTACATCGCTCGCCACATTGTGCTCCGTATACGCGATGTCATGCTCGGCAAAGTACTTCTTTGCCGCGTTGCAATAAACGCCTTTACACCGGAAAGGTTCTCTCGCGTGATGAAAAGTTTTTTGTTAGTATGCTACGGAAGAGCGGGTATGGTTTAGTGGTAGAATGCGTGCTTCCCAAGCATGAGACGCGAGTTCGATTCTCGCTACCCGCAAAATAATTCCACTTGGACATCGGATGTCCAAGTAAGGTTCGCTAGCGGGATTTTCACCGCACGATACGAAAAATGCCGAGGAAGCGCGAGAAGAAAGATCGCTGCTGTGGCGGCTCGGCCGCCTCGCCGCCTTTCTCCTCCACAATCACGACCATCCGCTCCCCGGGCTTCGCCACCTGGAACTGCTCCCGAATCTCTGCCTCAATCCCAGCCGGGGTCTTCAATCGTTCAATCTGCTCGGCAAGCGCCGCCCGCCGCGTCTCAAGCACCGAGAGCTCCGCGTCCACCCGGTCAAGTTGTTTCCGGCTCTCCCGCTCCTTCTTATATACATTCAACGCGCCGCGCGCAACAACCACCAGAAGCGCGAGCAATACAAGCAGGGTTACCCGCGAATACAGCGCTCGCCTCATCTTCCGTTTTTGCTGAAATTCACGCATACGACGATACGAAGATACGAAATCTTATGAATGAAGGAATGAATACGAACTTCACATCTAATCGCGATAATGGTAGGATTATTGTACGGCATTTGTTGCCATTAGTATATTCGCACTTATTCGTATCTTAGAATCATGCTATTCAATCAAAAACACAAGAAAAAGATCGGCATCATCTGGACCGTCCTCTGCGTGCTCATCATTGTGAGCATGATCATGCTGTACACGCCTATCTTCAACTAAAACGACTACCCTTGAACCATATTCACAAACACCTCGTGAGGAATCCGGACGCGCCCTTTCCCCTCGGCTTTGAGCCGTTTCTTTCCCTCTTTCTGCTGCTGCCACAGTTTCATCTTTCTCGTGCGATCGCCTCCATACAGATACCCAGTAACATCCTTCGCCATCGGCCTCACGGTGCGCGAAGAAATAATTCGTCCTAACGCGAACCCCTGTATCTTTGTCGCGAACAGTTGCCGTGGAAGAATGCCATGCAGTTTCTCAACCGCGGATTCCGCGTCCTGCGCTACTCGCTTGCGCGAAACAATGCGCGAGAACGCCGGCACCGCCTCCTCGGCGACCAAGAGTTCCAGCTTTACCACATCGGCCTTGCGAAGTTCCAGTATGTTGTAGGAGAGCGACGCAAACCCTGACGAGAGCCCTTTCACATCATCAAAAAACCCGCGCATCAGCTCGCGAAGAGGCATCTCAACCACCAAGAGATTCCGCTCTCCGAAGTTCTCCGTAACTTTGACAAAGGCCTCATGGTCAAAGAGCATGGGTATGAGCTTCGGGAGGTACTCTGAAGGAGTAATGATCCGCGCCTCCACCCAGGGCTCATATACTTCGGCAATCTCGCCGTAATCGGGAAACCTAGCGGCTGAATAGACAACCTCTCTCTTGCCTCGCCTCGTTACCACCTCATAGGTGATGGAGGGTGTCGTTACGACAAGCGATAGATTGAACTCGCGCCGAAGCCGCTCCGTAATGATTTCAAGATGAAGCATCCCGAGGAATCCGCACCGGAACCCTCGCCCCAAAAGCCCGCCCGACTCCTCTTCGTAAGTAAAGGAGGAATCGGAGAGCCGAAGCCGGTCTATCGCCCGGCGAAGCTCAATGAAATCATCTTGACTCTCGGGATAAATTGACGCCCAGACTACCGGCTTTGGGCGGTCATATCCGGGAAGCGGTCTTTCTCTGCCTTTGGCGGAAAGAATCGTGTCGCCCACCGAAGCAATACCCGGCTCTTTGATGCCGGTGGTGATGTATCCAATCTCACCCGCGGACAGCGAAGCAACGGGCGTCTCTTCCGGCGAAAAGATACCGACCTCAAGCGCCATAAAGGCCTGCTCGGAAGCGGCAAAACGCAGCTTGTCTCCCCCCTTTGTCGTACCGTCAAAAGACCGGAGAAAAACGATAACCCCCGCGTGATTGGAGTATTTGAAATCAAAGACAAGCCCGCGAAACTCTCCGGCGGCTTCGCCGTCAGAAACTCCGTGCGGCGCAGGGACGCGGTCAATAACCGCCTGCAGAAGTTCCGGAACGCCTTCCCCTGTCTTTCCCGAAACCAAAAGCACCGCGCTCTCCGGAAGACCGCACAACTCGGCAATTTGCTTTTTTGTCTCGGGAATCCGCGCGAGCGGCGCGTCTATCTTATTCACCGCAGGAATGATGGTAAGTCCCGCCTCCCGCGCCATGCCAAGCACCGAGATGGTCTGCGCCTGCACGCCCTGGGTCGCGTCCACGAGGAGAATCGCTCCTTCAACCGCCTTCATCGCCCGCGAGACCTCGTAGGAGAAGTCAATGTGCCCTGGAGTGTCAATCAAATTCAGAATGAAGCATTCTGAATTTGATAATCCTTTATCTTTAATCTTTAATCCTTGACTCTCCCCGTTAAGGATTAAGGATTTCGGATTAAGGATTTCGCGCGGATGGTACACCATCCGCACGGGAGTCATCTTGATGGTAATTCCTCTCTCCCGCTCCAGTTCCATTGAATCAAGAACTTGGTCCTGCATCTTGCGCTTCGGAATGGTGCCGGTTATTTCAAGCAGCCGGTCAGCCAAGGTACTTTTACCATGGTCTATATGCGCGATGATGCAAAAATTACGGATATTTTTCATGGAGAGGGGTCAATGCCTGCCTCGTAGGCCTACCGCAGCGGATCCTTCGGGGTGCAGAAATTGCGGATGTGCTCCATATCAAAAGATTACCGATATATCCGGTGGTCGCCGACATCAAGAAACACTGCCTCGGTCTTCGTTTTGTCCAAAAATTCAAACAGTATTCTATAGCGCCCGTCAACCGAAAAACTCCAGAAGCGCTTCAACTTGCCGTGCAGACGGTGAGTATCCAGACGAATATGAAAAGGGTCGCGCCGAAACAAAGCGACTTTCTCTTCTACGCGCTCTCGTATCTGCCTATCCAACCGCCGCCAGCTTCGCTGAAAATGCGGGTGATAGTAAACGGTCATAATCGGCCAAGCGAGCGTAGGACAGGGAGTTTACCGGTGCGCTTAAGCGCGCGGGCCTCCCCCGACCACCGTAGCACATCCTTTTCGCTCACCTCATCAGATGCCCGCTCAATAAGCGCTTCAAGATCGGCTCGGGGAATAGCCACCAATTCCAGGTTCCGAGATCGCGCGACCGATCTGGGAATAGTAATAGTAACAGTACTCATAACTGCAAATGTATCATAGAATACACGCTCGTACAATAAAGAGCCGCTCCCCATGGAACGGCTGGTCGGTGCAAAAACATCAAGCGGAAAAGGACTGC